>DATGII010000263.1:0-81640 GCA_035295805.1 Bryobacteraceae bacterium
AGGACCGGGATGAACGAACCTCTTGTGATCCAGTTGTGGCGCCAGCCGCATCGCTGGGTAGCGAAGTTCGGTCAGGATAAACGCTGAATGCATATAAGCGTGAAACCTTCCCCAAGATGAGATCTCCCAAGCGCAAGCTAACAAGGGCACTGGAAGACGACCAGTTTGATAGGGCGGATGTGTAAGCCGGGTAACCGGTTGAGCTTACCGCTACTAATTGCCCGTTCGGCTTGACCATAAAATTTACTGCGCATACGACAAGCGCTACTTTTCGTTAAGCCCGTCAAATATTCAGCCCCCGCGTGGGGCAGGCAATCCTGCCGGCCCCCGGCCTTGCTGCCGCCGCGGGGTGTGTCCCCAGGTTCTGGGTGACCATAGCGAGAGGGACCCACCCGTTCCCATCCCGAACACGGAAGTTAAGCCTCTCAGCCCCGATGGTACTGCATAGGCAACTATGTGGGAGAGTAGGAAGTCGCCCGGTTTAATTCAAAAGCCCTCCGCAAAAGCGGAGGGCTTTTTTGTGTGTGCCGAGCATGTTCGACCAGCTTGGCGGGTCCCGGGCGGCGCGCGCGAGGGGATGCCTCTCGCCCAGTCGGCCGGTAAGCGGGCAACGCGCTCAAGCCGTGCGCGGCAAGCGCGCCTCGGCCCGGCTGAACAGGTCGAGCATCGCTAGATTGAAGGCCGGAATGTCGTCCGGTTTGCGGCTCGTGACGAGGTTGCGGTCCACCACAACTTCGCGATCGACCCACTCGGCACCCGCGTTCTGGAGGTCGGTTTTTAGCGACGGCCACGCGGCAATCTTGCGGCCTTTGGCGACACCCGCCTCAATCACCATCCAGGGCCCATGGCAGATCGTGGCAACCGGTTTGTTTGCATCAAAGAACGCGCGAACGAACGAGACCGCCTTGGGCTGCATGCGCAGGCGGTCCGGATTCATTACGCCGCCCGGCAGCAGCAGGGCCTCAAATCTGTCGTGCGAAGCGTGATCGAGCGGAACATCAACCTTCAAATATTCTCCCCATTCGGTATGATTCCAGGCGCGGATGCGGTCGGGCCGGGGCGATACGATTTCCGTAACAGCGCCTGCGCCGTCGAGCGCCTTGCGGGGTTCTGTCAATTCGACCATCTCAAAGCCGTCTTCTGCCACGATTGCGACTTTTAGTCCGTTCAAATTTGACATCAAAAGCTCCTTTCTTCAGAACCTGTGGCGCGTTCGCTTGGCCGGTCTGCGAGTCCGGTCCGGTGAGCGCGGCTCACACACCGGAACGGGGCAAAGGCGTTGCCATTCGCGAGTTGCGGCCGGGCGCTGGCGGCGTCGCGGTGCGGCTGTGTAATAGGGTACGACGTTTGCTTACCGAGCGGCAGAACCTGTTGACTCTCCGCGCCAAGCCTTTGACGATAGAAGTAGCGATCCCGCGATCAAGTTTTTCCCGAGGTTAAAACGCAATGAAGATCGACACACTCGAAACACTTCTGCAATCAGAACTGATGGACATTTATGATGCGGAGAAGCGGCTCGTGCGAGCCCTTCCCAAAATCGCCAAGGCGGCCTCTTCCGAGGAGTTGCGCGAAGCCATCCAAGAACACCTCAATGTGACGAAAGGACAGGTAGAGCGGCTGGAACAGGTGTTCGGGCTTTTCGATTTTCCAGTCAAAGCCAAGACCTGCGCCGGCATGAAGGGGCTGATTGAAGAAGGCGAAGAGGTGATGAGCGACAGTATGAATGGGATGCTTCGGGACTCGGCGCTGATTGGTGCGGCGCAGCGTGTCGAGCACTATGAGATGGCGGCATACGGCACTGCCCGGACGATGGCGGAGCAGCTAGGGAACAAGGAAGCCGTGGATTTGCTCGAAGAGACCCTCAACGAAGAAAAGGAAGCGGACGCCAAATTGACCGAAGTCGCCGAACAGCTGTTCGGTCAAATGGGCGAAGTACAGCCGGAGGAAGAGGACAGCCGGAAATCCCGGAAATCGCGCGCGCGGGTTTCAAGAGCGTAGGGCTTGGCAACCCCCCGGCCCGGGCTGAAAATCGGCGATCATCAAATGAGTTCTCCCCTGACCGAAACCATCCTCGTGGTGGATGACGAAACCTCTGTGCTTAAACTTTGCAGCGACATCCTCCGCATGGGCGGATATGAGGTGATCGGAGCGCGCAGCGGGGAGGAAGCCATGCAGTTAGTCGAGCAGGGTGAGGGCGATGTGCAAATCGCCCTGCTCGATGTCATGACGCCGGACCTAAATGGCGTGGAAGTAGCGCGGCGGATTCAAAGCACTCGTCCGGCGACCCGGGTGGTGCTGATGTCGGGCGCCGGTGCCGCCGAGGTGGCCCGGTTGACACGCGACGACAGCGGATTTCCGATCATTTGGAAGCCATTTCGGGCGGAGTCTCTGCTGCGCATGGTCGAAAATGTGCTGAAGACGCCTTCCGCGGAGAAAGTGGCGGAAAGTGCGGCGGCGGTAGAAGCACCTCCGGGGTAGCCCGCCGCTGATTCTCACGCCGCTTTTTTGTGGTGATGCGAGCGCGCAGCCGCCGCCTTCTCCAGATGTTTTGCGATCAGGACCATGACGCAGTATTCTTCCGCCCGCAGACCGGAGCCGTTGTACGCCTGCTGCTGCTCGCTCCCTTGCCGCATCGCCTGGAATAAGGAACCGTCCGCATAGGCACCGAGAATCGCCGGATGAATGTAATACTTCCGGCATGTTGCCGGCCGGTTTCCCAGCTGTTGGGCGACAAGTTTCACGGCCGCCAAGGTTTTTGTTTTTTGCTCCTTCTGATTGCGGGCCGGTCCTATCTCCGCGAGGGTGCGTGCGGCGAGGACAGTTCCCGCCCAAGTTCGAAAATCTTTCGCCGTAAATTCCTGGCCGGTGATTTCACGCAGGTAATTGTTGATGTCTTCTGAGTCGATCTGACAGGGGCTGCCCTCTTCATCCAGATACTGGAAGAGGCGGTAACCGGGTAGTTCCTGGCACTCGCGAACGACCCGCGCCAGTCGGCGATCGTGCAACTCAATGAAATGTCGGAGCCCGCTCTTGCCCGTGAAGTCAAACTGCAAGGCTCCGCGGGACATGCGTACGTGCCGGTTGCGGAGCGTAGTCAACCCAAAGGATCCATTCTCTTTTTCATATTCGGCATTACCCACGCGGATGTATGTAGTTTCGAGCAGTCGCACGACCGCGGCGAGCACTTTTTCACGCGGCAGCCCGGAGCGCCTCAAATCGCGCGCCACCCGTTTTCGAATGACCGCCAGAACCGTGCCGAACGCGATCATGCGGCTGAACTTGTTCTGGTCGCGCACTTCGCGGTAGAGCGAATGATAACGGTACTGCTTGCGGCCCTTCGCGTCCCACCCGATTGCCTGAATGTGCCCGCAGGACGCGCCACAAATCCAGACATCCCGCCATGCGGGCGGAATGGCCAGAGACTTGATGCGCTGCAGTTGGTGCCGGTCGCGAATGACCCTGCGATTGGCGCTCACATACCGGAACCCGCGCCCGCAACGCAGGCGGTAAATGCCCGGCTCGCGATTATCAACATACCGGAGCCCGGCGGCGCGGGCGGATTCGAGCGAATCGGTGGACGGCTCTCCCGCACAACCGTGTTCGCGCATCTACAATCCTGGAAGCAATTCCGGTTCCACGAGCGCGGCGGGAGTGACGGGAACTTACGAAAAACTGGCACCGCACTTGCACAAATTTCACACGGGCGAAGGCTCCTGGACCACGTGATTCGAAAAATGGTTGCAAATCGAACGTTGCCTGTGGGCGCGGAGGGCTCCGCAACATCGGGAGTTCACTTTCGCGTGTGGGCTCCCTTGCGGAAACGCGTTGAGGTGGTGATCGAGGGCGGCCCGGGTTCGCCCGCGGAAATCGAACTGGTTTCGGATGGCGGTTACTTTGCCGGGTTCGCCGACAGCGCGGCCGCGGGAACGAGGTATCGATACCGTCTGGATGGAGGCGGCCCGTTCCCCGATCCAGCATCGCGCTTCCAGCCCGACGGCCCCCACGGGGCATCGGAAGTGATCGACCCGTCATCGTTTCCCTGGACCGATACGGGCTGGAAAGGGCTCACGCTCGACGGGCTGGTGATTTCGGAACTGCATCTGGGTACTTTTACCGATGCGGGCACCTGGTACGCGGCGCAAGAGCAGTTACCTGCGCTTGCCGAGGCGGGCATCTCCGCCGTCGAGCTGATGCCGGTCGCGGATTTCCCGGGCCGCTTCGGCTGGGGCTACGACGGCGTAGACCTGTTCGCGCCGACATGGCTTTATGGCCGGCCCGATGAGTTCCGCCGCTTCGTCAACGCGGCCCACGCTCATCAAATCGGCGTTATTTTGGACGTGGTATATAACCACTTCGGTCCGGACGGCAACTACTGGGCAGAGTTTTCGCCGTATTACTTCACCACCGCTTACAGCAACGAATGGGGAGACGCGATCAATTTCGACGGCGAGAACTCCGGCCCGGTGCGCGAGTTTTTTGCGGCTAACGCCGCCTACTGGATTCGGGAGTTTCATCTCGATGGGCTGCGGCTCGACGCGACACAGCAGATCTTCGACAGCTCGCCGGAGAACATTATTTCCGTGATCGGCCGGCGGGCGCGGGAGGCGGCACAAGGACGATCGATCGTGCTGGTGGCGGAGAACGAGCCGCAGGCGACCAGGCTGGTTCGTCCGCTCGACCGTGACGGCCTGGGTCTGGACGCCTTATGGAATGATGATTTTCATCACAGCGCAATGGTGGCGATGACCGGCCGGAACGAAGCATACTACAGCGACTATTTAGGCAACCCGCAAGAGTTTCTCTCGGCGGTGAAATACGGGTATTTGTATCAAGGGCAGTGGTATAAATGGCAGAAGCAGAGGCGCGGCACGCCGGCTTATGATCTGCGGCCTTCTCAGTTTGTAAATTACATACAAAACCACGATCAGATCGCGAACTCCAGCCGGGGCGAACGCGTCCATAAATTGACGAGTCCCGGGCGGTACAAAGCAATGACGGCCCTGCTGCTGCTGGCTCCCAACACACCGATGCTATTTCAAGGGCAGGAGTTTGCGTCGTCGAAGCCGTTCTGCTATTTCGCGGACCACAAGCCGGAGCTGGCGAAGTTGGTGCAGGACGGGCGCGCGAAGTTCCTTTCGCAGTTCCGGAGTCTGGCCGTGCCGGAAAGCCGCGAGAGTCTGCTGGATCCGGGGAGCCCGGCGAGCTTCCAAAAGTGCAAGCTCGATTTCTCGGAGCGTGAAAGAAATGCGGGGATTTATGCGCTGCATAAGGACCTGATCCGGCTACGGCGCGAGGATCCGGTCTTCCGGCGGCAGGAGCGCGGTCGGCTGGATGGCGCCGTGCTCGCGGGCGAAGCCTTTGTGCTTCGCTATTTCGGGGAAGACGGCGACGACCGGCTTCTGATTGTGAACCTCGGCCGCGATCTTCACCTCAATCCCGCTCCGGAGCCGCTGCTCGCGCCGCCGGAAGGTAAGCGGTGGTTGGTGCTGTGGTCGAGCGAAGACACGCGCTACGGAGGTTACGGCGCATACTGTCCGGAAACCGCCGAAGACAACTGGCGCCTGCCGGGACACGCGGCGGTGGTGCTGCGGCCCGCGGCGCCCGAGGATGCCTCGCATGCGTGAACCGGTACGGGTCATGCCCAAGCACACGGTGCGTGACCCGGAGGCAGACCCGCATTTCAACGAAGAGTGGCTCGTAACGAACGGGTTGGGCGGTTATGCGTCGGGAACTGTCAGGGGGGCCATCACGCGGCGTTATCACGGATTGCTGATTGCCGCGCTGGCGACTCCGCGCGGCCGCATGATGGTTTGCAATGCGCTCTCGGAGCGGCTGCGTCGGGCCGACCGTCATGCCGTGTATGCTGGCTCGGCGGAACTGACCGGCAGTTCCGGAGAAGACACGCTCGCGGTCTCGGAGTTTCGCCTCGAGGCCGGCCTGCCGGTCTGGCGATACGAAACCGATCAAGTTGTTTTCGAGAAGCGGTTGATCATGCCCTACCGCCAGAACACGATTCATGTGACTTACCGGCTGCTGCGTGGTAAGGAGGTGCGGCTGGGTATTCGCCCCGCCGTTCATTTCCGGCCTCACGACGCTCCCGTCAGTCATACCGACAATGAAAAATATGTGCTGACCGTCTGCGACGACAGATACGAGATCTCAACGGGACCGGACAATCCCGTGCTGCGGTGGGTGATGTACGGCAAGGCGGCGGCATTCACGTTCGATCGGAAGCTCACCTCCGACGTGTTCTACCGGACAGAGAGCAGCCGCGGCTACGACTCCCACGGATCGCTGTGGAGTCCCGGATATTTTCGCATCGACCTGGCGGAGCGGTCGCAAGCCACGCTGGTGGCTTCCACGGAAGACTGGCATACCATCGGCGCCCTCACTCCCGAACAGGCTTTTGAATCCGAAATCGAGCGGCGGCGCATTTTGCTGTCCATGGCAGGCCCGGCCGCGCAAGAGGAGCCGGCGGCCGAGCTGGTCCTCGCCGCGGACCAGTTCCTGATCACGCCCGTCGGCCGTCCCGAAGATGCGGCTCGCGCCCGCGCCACCGGCGACGAAATCCGAACCGTGATCGCAGGCTATCATTGGTTCACCGACTGGGGTCGCGACACGATGATCAGCCTGGAGGGGCTGACCCTTACCACCGGCCGCAAAGGCGAGGCTGCGTGGATCTTGCGCACCTTCGCGCACTACTTCCGCGATGGGCTGATCCCGAACATGTTTCCTGAGGGCGAAAAGGACGCGCTCTACAATACCGCCGATGCGACCTTATGGTTTTTTCACGCGCTGCACCGCTACGTCGAGATTACGCATGACCGCACCACCATGCGGCTGATCCTGCCGGCGTTGGTGGAGGCCATTCACCGGCACATTCAGGGGACGAGGTTCGGCATTCACGTCGACCCGGCCGACGGCCTGCTGGCGCAGGGCGAAGAAGGCTATCAGCTCACCTGGATGGATGCGAAAGTGGGCGATTGGGTGGTGACGCCGCGGCGCGGCAAGGCCGTCGAAATCAACGCCCTGTGGTACAACGCCCTGCGGCTGGCCGAGCGCTGGGTCAAAGAGGAAGGCGGCACCAACGCGGCAGAATTGTGCGATGCGGCGCAACGCGCGCGCGATTCCTTCAACGCCCGATTCTGGAATGCGAACGCCGGGTGCCTGTACGACCTCATCGACGGAGAGAAAGGCGATGACCCGGCCTGCCGCCCCAACCAGATTTTCGCCATTTCGCTCGATTATCCGGTGCTGGATGAACAGTATTGGCGGCCCGTTCTGGACGTAGTGACGAACCGGCTGCTGACCCCGCGCGGCTTGCGATCGCTCGCGCCGGGGGAGCGGGATTACAAGGCTCGATACTACGGCGACCTGCGTTCGCGCGATGCGGCCTACCATCAGGGTACCGTCTGGGCATGGCTGATCGGGCCTTATATCGACGCCTGGTTGAGGGTGAATCCCGGCGATTCCGCGCAGGCGCGCAAATTCCTGGAAGGCTTCACTAAGCACCTGGATGAAGCGTGCATCGGCTCGATCAGCGAGATCTTCGACGCCGAGGAGCCGTACACGCCGCGCGGCTGCATCGCGCAGGCCTGGAGCGTGGCGGAAGTGCTCCGCGCGTGGCTCAAGACCGCCGGTGCTGGTTAGTGCATTGGTTGCGATAGCGATCCGGAAGAATATATGATCGACCTGTGAGCGGCTCGCGTGTCACACGGTTCTCCGGCTTGGTTTGCGTCGCCGCCTTTGGCCTGATCACGGCGGGTGCCTTCGTCAGCGATTTCGGCATCGAGTGGCCGCTGGCTGTGGCGCGCGGTCTGGGTGTGGGCCCGCGGCTCGTTTCCTATGATCGGCTGCCGGCCGACGGCGAGGGCGAGGCCTGCGCGTATGAGCCGGTCTCCCAAACGCTCCCGCCGCTGGCCGGCATGGTGCCTTTACGTAGCGCGCTGCTGCAGGCGCGCGTCGCCTCCGATACGGAGGATATGACGCAGCGCAAGCCGCTGCGCATGATTCGCGATCCCTACGCGGCATACAGCGCGGTCGCGGTCGACAACGCGCACAATGAAGTCGTCCTTACCGATGAGAACCTGTTCAACCTTTGGGTTTACGACCGCAACGCCAAAGCACCGCCCAACGGCTCGACCGAACCGAAGCGCCTGATCGGCGGATTGAACACCAAAATCGAGTTTCAATGCGGACTCTACATCGACCCCGGCAATGGCGATATCTACGCAGTGAATAATGACACGATCGACACGCTCGTCGTGTTCTCCAGAAAAGCCGTAGGCGACGTGGCTCCGGACCGCGAACTGCACACGCCCCACGGAACTTTCGGCATTGCGGTCGATGAAATCGCCAAAGAACTGTTTCTGACGGTCCAGCACGACAATGCCATCGTGGTGTTCAACAAGTCGGCGAAGGGTGTTGAAGCGCCGCTGCGGGTGATCCAGGGGGATCACACCGGTCTGGCGGATCCGCACGGCATGGCGCTGGACACGAAGAACAATGTTTTATTTGTAACCAATCACGGCTCCACGCACCAGGTGCGGCCGCCCGCGGCAGGCGCTCGGCGGCGCGAGGAGATCGTGGGCTGGCCCTTGACGCGTGATGATGCGGTTCCCGGCTCCGGCAAGATTTTGCCGCCGTCGATCACGGTTTACGCGAAAGATGCGAAAGGCGACGCCTCCCCGTTGCGCACCATCGAAGGGCCCAAGACCCAGATGGACTGGCCGACCGGCATCGCCGTCGACCCGGAACGCAATGAGATTTTCGTCGCGAACGATGGCGGCAATTCCGTGCTGGTTTTCGACGCGACGGCCAGCGGGGATGCGGCGCCGATCCGCGTGTTGAAAGGACCCAAGAGCCTGGTCAGCAATCCGACCGGTGTATATCTCGATAAGACCAACTATGAGCTTTGGGTCGCAAGCTTCGGAAATCACATCGCCGCGGTCTATAACCCGATGGCCAACGGCGATGTGGCGCCGGTGCGCTCCATCCGCAGCGCGCCACCCAATCAGCCGGTGCCCGGGTTGGGTAATCCGCATCCCCTGGCGTACGACACAAAGCGCGAGCAGATCCTGGTTCCGAATTGAGTGGCCCATCCGCAGATTGCGGTTTTCGCCAGGTCGGCGGAAGGGGGAGCACAACCGGTTCGAAAGGTGGAAGGGCAGGGAAGTCTGCTGGGCCGGACCATGCACGGCATCGCCTACGATGCCATCCACGACGAGTTCACGGTGCCGCAGCAGTTCGGGCAGGCTATTTTGACCTATCGCGGCGCGGCGAGTGGTGAAGAGCGGCCGATCCGGATCATCGAGGGGCCGCACACGCAGCTGGACGCGCCCGAGCATCTGGACGTCGATCCGGTGCACAACGAAATTTTCGTGCCGACGCGGCACGGGACGATTCTTGTTTTTCCGCGCGACGGGCAGGGAGACATCGCGCCGATTCGCGTGCTGGGAGGCCCCGACACCATGCTCGGCAGCGATCAGCCCCTCGCGGTCGACTCGGTGCATAATCTGCTGATCTCCGGCGGGCGCAGCGGCCAGCGCGGGAACCGGCAGGTCAGCCTGCTGATTTTCAACCGCACCGATTCCGGAAACGCGAAGCCAAAGGCGGTAATTGGCGGGCCCCAGAGCGGGCTGCATGATTTTGGCGGGCCGTTTACGGTTTATCCGGCGAAGGATGAGATCATTGTCAGTGTCCGCGGCACCGGGCCCAACGCCGACATGGCCTCCGATGAAGCCTACGTGGGAGTCTGGAGCATCCACGATAACGGGGACGTGCCGCCGAAGTATAAGATCGGCGGGCCCAAGGGCATATTGCGGATGCCGCGCGGCATCGCGCTCGATGCCAAGAATAAGAACATGATGGTTTCGGATAAGCGGCTGAATGCCGTGTTGACGTTCCGGTTCCCGGAGATGTTCTAACTGGGCCGGCGGCAGCAGCTATCGACCGCGACACACTTCAGGTGCAGATTGCCGAGCTTGGAGCCGACTTCGGTCAGGCCGAGCTTGCCGGGTGTAATCTTATGGCAGAAGCCGCAGCCGAATTCGTCGAACCGGGCCGCGATCTTCCGCTGCTGCGGCGACCGCTGATCCTGATCCACCTGGGCGATCAGGTTCATGGCTGCCAGCATGCGGCTGCAGCCTTCAAAATCCTGGCCTAGCCGCTTGCCTTTTTCATTGAAGCCGAGCGTTCCATTGCTGCTCACGGTGTGGCAGCTGTTACAGCCGCGCGTTTCGAAGACCGATTGCGTGAGAGCCATGGCGTCTTGCGCCGAGGCGGGGTGTTGGGTCCGGGAAGCGAATTTCGGCCACGCGATGATCGCTCCTGCCAGGAGCGCGACACCGGCCAAGCTAAGAACGATCCGTTTCACCATCGTCCCTAATCACTATACTTGAACAGGTAGAGAATTTTCTCGAACTCCGCTTTTTCCATTCCTAACGCGCGCCGGAGATCCTCCGGATTGCGGACTATTCCGGCCTGCGAACGGGCCGCGACAATGCGGGCGGCTGCCTCTGGGTTCATTCCCGGCAGTTTCTCCAGTTCTTCGCGCCGCGCGGTGTTGACGTTCACCAGGCGGGGCGCTGTCGCCGGGAACGACTTAGCCAAGAACGCCGTCATCGCTTCGATTTCATCGGGGAAGGCCGGCGCGCCCCGTTGAATCATATCGTCCACGGTGGCTGCCCATTCGGCCGGCGTCCGGCGCGCGTTGACTACGACTTTGAGGCTGTGGCACCCGGTACAGGAGGCGACCACCGCGCCGTGGCCATTGCCGGGCGGCAGCAACTCCGCCCAGACTTCGTCCCGCCGCTGCGCGTCGGCGGCGGCCAGAAGCAGGACCAGTAAGAGCAGATACCGCATATTACACGTTCCGTTTCCGCCCGGCGGCGATCGACAGCTTCGGATACAGCGTCTTCACCGAGCCGGAACTCGTGCGGCCGACCAGGGCATCGATCAGGTACGGCTTGCCGTCGAGAGCCGCCTTGGCCGCGCGCTTCATCGCAGGCTTGATTTGATCCGGCGTGGTGACCTGTTCGCCCGGTACGCCAAACGCGGCGGCGAGC
The DNA here is from genome assembly GCA_035295805.1 of Bryobacteraceae bacterium. Classification (GTDB taxonomy): domain Bacteria; phylum Acidobacteriota; class Terriglobia; order Bryobacterales; family Bryobacteraceae; genus PSRJ01. Next base: position 11,067 of record DATGII010000263.1, read on the forward strand.
TTCACGTAATCGATATCGGGATCGCCCAGGTAGCTGAGCATATCGGTGCCGGTCTGCGCCTGGCGGCCGTCTTCGGCGAACGCCCGCTCGCGTGTTTCGTTGTAGCATCGGTTGTTGAAGATCACGGTGGTTACCGGAATCTGGTATCGGGACATCGTCCAGAAGGCCATCGGCTGGCTTCCGAACAGAAAGCCGCCATCTCCCTGCATCGCGATCACCTGCTTATCGGGTTGCCCGATCTTGACACCGACGGCGGCCCCCACGCCCCAGCCCAGCGCGGCGCCCGAAGTCCGGCCGATCAGCGTCTTTTCGCCTTCCGCAAATGTGAACTGGGTCAGCGCTTTGGGACCTTCAGTCCCGAATTCCGGCACGATGTAGGCGTCGCGCTCGGAGACTTCGTTGATGTCGGCGCCGAGCCGCTCCCACGTGAGCGGCTTGTCGTTCCAATGCGCTTTCATCGCCTGGGCCCGCGCCTCGCGCACCCGCGTCGTGTATTGCCGCGTTTGCTCGAGCCGCTCGCCCCGGATCTGCTTCAATCTCTCGGCGGTGGTCATTGATTTGATCGCCGCCACAAGGTCTTGCGCCACCTGCTTGACGTCGGCAGCGACGCCCGCATAGAGAGGATAGTCGGTTCCGACGTCTGACGCTTCGATGCGCACGTCGATGATCCGCACCGAGCGCGGAATCAGCGGCTCGCCGGATCCCGGGTCCGGCAGCTTGCCTCCCAGGCTCAGCACCAGGTCGACATTGCGCGGATAGCGCGGCCGCGGGTTGTACCCGCCGATGAACAGCGGATGATTCGTCGGGAAATTACAGGATACTCGGTAACCTTCCCGCTGCTCGCCGCTCGTCACCGGGATTGCCAGCAACTCCGCCAATTCCACGACCGCCGGAATGGCTTTGGCGCGCCACACCTCCGATCCCGTCAGGATCAGCGGGCTCTTCGATTCAATCAGCGCGCGAGCGGCCTTGTCGATAGTGGCGGCGTCGGCACGCACGGACATCGGCACGTCGAACGTCCCAGGCTGGTAAATTTCCGATTGCACGCCGCGCGCCGTCATCATGTCGCGTGGAAACATCAGAAATGTGGGTCCGCCCGGCGGGGTTGAAGCGAGCTTAAAGGCCTTCGCCGTCCATTCCGGAATCCGCACCGCGGCGTCGATATTCCAGCGCCACTTCGTGTATTCCTTGACGGGTTCGAGCGTGTCGTCGAGATCTTCATGCGCATCGCGGCCGGAAGCCAGTGATTCGATGTGATCGGTCGCAATCACCAGCGAGGATCGGTCCTTCATGGCGTTGTACATGTTCGACGACGCATTGGGAATGCCGACACGGCTGAACATCGTGAACGCGGTCTTACCGGCGGCTTTGGAATATCCGTCCGCCATCGCGACGCTCAGTCCCTCATGCACCGCTAGAATTACTTTTAGATCGGGACGGTCGACCGCCGCATCGCACAGCGGGCTGACGCCGGTGCCGTTGCTCAAAAACAGGTATTCGACCCCGGCCGCGCGCAGTTGTTCGGCCAGCAGTTCGCCGCCGGTGCCGCGGAATGTGCGCGTGAAAGGTTGATCGGCGCCCGCCCTTTGCTGCGCGAACGCAAGCGCTCCCGCCACCGATTGCGCGGCGGCCAGGGAGAAACCCGAGCGGACCATACTCTCGACGAATCCCCGCCGGCTCAGGGCTCTCTGCAGATAGCCGCGCACCAGTTCCCGCATATTCCCCTCCTACCTAGAAGTTTAACTTCAACCCGAACTGAATCTCGCGTTCGCTCACTGCCGTGGGGCTGGGCAGTTGCCCGGCATTGGCGATTACGTTTCCCGAGCCGTCGAAAAGTTTGGTCTTCGGCGCTTGGAAATTGGCGCGGTTGAGCAGATTGAAAGCCTCGGCGCGGAACTGGAGCGTGGTGCCTTCGCGCCACAGTCGCCAATTTTTGAAAAGGGAATAATCGAAATCCTCGAGGCCCGGGCCGCGCAGCGTGTTGCGCCCAAGATTCCCCAGCTCACCGAGCTTGGGCCAGGAGAAGCACTGCGTCTGAATGTAATTCGACGGGTTGCCCGGATTAATTGCATTGACCGAGCAGCCGGGCGCCGGATTGTAATCCGGCCGTTGGCCGCCGGAGGTGCTGCGCACCCGGCTGTCGCCGGTTCGCGCGCGATCCGTCTGCATTGTGACGGTGAACGGGGGGCCGGTGCGGGCCGTAAAGATGCCGCCCATTTCCCATCCGCCCAGCACCGCGCGCGAAAAGCCCTTCAGAGAGGTGGGAGTCGGGATGGTCCAACTGGTGTTGAATACGAATGCATGAGAAACATCGAAATCCGAGACACCTTTCTGCAAGCTGGGCAGGAACGCGTAGGGCGAGCCGGAGGTATTCGTGCTTTCGTTATCGCTGAACGTGTTCGATCCCAGGTCGATGCTCTTTGACCATGTGTACGCCGCGTTCATGAAGAGCCCGTGGCTGAAGCGTTTATTCAGGTTCGCCACTAACGAGTGGTAAGTCGAATGATCATCCCAGAAAGTCGCCGCGATGCGGCTGAATGCCGGATTGATTCGCTGAATAGTCCCGGTGGCCGGGAACTGCAGGTGTCCGTCCAGAGCCGTGGTCACCAGCGATAGTGGCACCTGGTCAGCGTCCTCGACGCTGCGCGGTAGATGGTTGCCGCGGGAGCCCACATAGCCAACGGTCATCGCGACGTTTTCGGTAAGCTGGCGCTGAACGGTGAAATTCCATTGCATGTTGTAGGCGCGCGGCGGATTTGGTTGCACGTAGGTCTCGCGCTTGGTTCCGACCTGTACCAACTGGAACGCGCCGAGCGGAAACGGCAGCGCGGGCGGCGCGCTGACCGTGCCCTGCAGGAACACCGGGTACCCGTTGGTCCGGTTCTCAATCAGGTACGGCAGCGGTAAGAGGTCGTAGATGCCGAAGCCTGAGCGGATCGACATCCGCCCGTTCCCGGTGGGATCCCACGCAATGCCCACGCGCGGCGCGAAATTCCGCGTGGTCGGATTATGAAAGAAATCGCCGCCGACAACCGGTGTCGGTGACGCCAGCGTCGGGAGATTCGAGACCCGGCCGTACTGCTCGTGCAGCGGTGTGAGGAAGTCATAGCGCAGTCCCAGCGTCACTTTCAGGTTTGACCGCACCGCTACCGCATCTTCGAAATAAAGCCCCATGTAGGTGGTGCGAATTCCGCGGATATCGAGGCTCCCGGGCTCATCGCCGGTAAACTGGCCGGGAATTCCTGCCAGAAAATTCGCCACCGTATCGAAATCGTATTCGCCGAGCGGAATGCTCAACGAATTTTTGTTGTACCGCATGCGTTCCACATGGCCGCCGAAACCGAAGGTGTTCTTGCCCTTGATCCAGCTGAATTCGTCCCCGCCCTGGAATGACGTGTAGTTGAGGGTGTCGGAACCGGACGCCCCCATGCCGCCTTGCGTGCCCGTCAGGTTCGCGACCGTGATGATGCCCGCGGGCCGCCCGGGCGTGAACCCCAGCGAAGCGTCGGTCGCGACCGGATTGAGGGCCGATTCATCCTGCGCGTCTGTGGCATGGGTCCGGCTCATTCCGATGCGCGCCGTATTCAGCAGCGAGGGAGAAAAAATGTGCTCCAGCGAAACTGCCACGTTCTGGTGCCGCGAGGGCGACCCGGTAATTTTCTGGTTATATGGATCGGGTTGCCCTTCGGTGGTGTTGTCGAATTGATAACTGCCCGAGAGCGTCGTCGCCGCGGAGAAATTGTGGTCGACCTTTCCGACCACGTAGCGTTCATATCCGATGCGCGTTCCGGAAAACAGGTATTGCGCCGAATCTCCCGTGATCGAGCCATTGGCGACAGGGAAGAACGCCAGGTAAGGTTTGACAGCCGAGTTGATAGGAACCGTGGTGGTCTGGCTGCACGACGGGTTCGCGCACAAAATACCGTTTCGCGCGTTCGGCGAAAGCGTGAACGAGAGGTGCGCCAGCCCTTTGATCTCCCGCAGCTCTTCGTAATCTCCAAAGAAGAACGTCTTGTTCTTCTTGATTGGCCCGCCCAGCGAGCCTCCGAACTGGTTGCGGCGAAACGCCGGTTTCTGGGTATCGTAAAAATTGCGGGCATCGAGGTCGCTGTTGCGCAGAAACTCGAATACACCGCCGTGGAACTGGTTGCTTCCCGATTTATAGACCGCGGTAACCACGCCGCCGGTCGACCGGCCGTATTCGGCGCTGTACTCATTGGTGAGCACGCGGAATTCGCGGATCGCATCGACGCCGAGATTGACGTTGAGCCCGCTGCCCGGACTGGCATTGGCGTAGTCGTTCACGACGAGCCCGTCGACAAGAAACACATTCCCGGTCGGCCGGCCCCCGGAGATCGACAGGGATTCGCCGTTGCCCCGCGCGGCGCGGGAGTTCGAAAAACCGGCCGAGCTGAGTTGCCCGATGCCGCCGACCACTCCCGGCTGGAGCGTCACCAGCTGCAGCCAGTCCCGGCCGTTGAGCGGCAATTCACGCACCGCCGCTTCACCCACCAGGCCGCCCATCGCGGCGTTCGTCGTTTCCAGCTGCGGCGCGGCCGCGGCCACCTCGACCCGCTGCTGCACCTCGCCCACCGCCAGTTCGAAATTCACGGGCACCGAAGCTCCCACCGTCACCGCGATGGCTTTTCGCACCGCGGTCTTGAACCCTGGATTCGCCGCTTCGATGTCGTAATTGCCTGCCGGAACGCTGACGATCTGATAGGCGCCCGTGGCGTCCGAGACCGCCGATCGCGTCACTCCCGTTTCTACGTTCGTCGCTGTGACGCGCGCCATTGCAATCACGGCGCCGCTGCTGTCTCTCACCGACCCGAGAATTGTCCCATTGACTACTTGTGCGCGCAGTGCCCCCGCGCCGGCCACTGCCAGCCATGCCAGAATAAGCGCGTCATATCGCCGAGATGCCATTTGCGGAATTCCCCTTTCCCGCCGGATGTTGCTGATCCATCCGTGATGGCTATCGTTTATATCACAGAAGCCGCCGATATCGAAGTTTATTCGTGTAACGTGACTCGGCAGCGGTTGATTCGCGGGCGATTACTTTGATATAGTTCCGGCATTGTAACGGGTCTGGCCCGTGGGAGGTCTTAGTCATGCGGTTTCTCTCGATCCCTGTCGTCGTTTGCTCGGTCGCTCTGTTTCTGGCCGGAACTGCAGGCGCGCAGGTCACCGGTTCGATCTCCGGCGCCATCACCGACAGCACCGGCGCCGGGGTTCCCAACGCCACCGTCACCATTACCGAACTCGATACGCGCCACAGCCGTTCAGTGATTACCGATGACCGCGGCACTTATCGCGTGCTCGCTCTGCCGGTCGGCCGTTACGAAGTCAAGGCGGAACACGCCGGCTTCAAGACCGCCCTGCGCACCGGTATTTCTCTGGTGGTCGCGCAGGAAGCGGTCGTAGACGAAAGTTTGCAGGTCGGTGAAGCCACGCAGCAGATCGAAGTCTCCGCCGAAGCGCCGGTGGTCGATGTCACGACCACCACGATTTCCGGCTTGGTCGGCGAGCGCCAGGTGAAGGACCTACCCCTGAATGGCCGCAGCTTTGACAATCTCATCACTCTCAATCCCGGCACCGCCAATACGACATCGAACCGCTCGCCGACGAGCACAGGCGGCGGCCAGGGCAACAACTTTTCGGTCTCCGGCAATCGCGAGGACTACAACATTTTCCTGCTGAACGGCATCGAATACACAGGTGTCTCGACCGCTGACGTGATTCCAGGCGGTGTGAGCGGCCAGTTGCTCGGTGTCGACGCCGTGCGCGAGTTCAACGTCCTCGAAAACACGTATGGCGCCGAGTACGGCAAGCGGCCCGGCGGCCAGATCAGCCTGGTCACCATGTCAGGCACCAATCAGTTTCACGGGAGCTTGTTCGAATTCATCCGCAATAGTGATCTCGATGCGCGCAACTATTTCGACCAGAGCTCGGTTCCGCCACTGCGCCGCAACCAGTTTGGCGCCTCCGCCGGCGGCCCCATCCGTAAGGACAAGACCTTCGTCTTCGGCAGCTACGAAGGCCTGCGCTGGGGTCTTTCACAAAGCGCCGCAGCCATTGTCCCCGACCAGAACGCGCGCCTGGGAATCCTGGGAGGCTCTAATATCGGTCTCGCGCCCGGCATAGCGCCCTATTTCAATTTGTGGCCCGTTCCGAACGGACCCGAGATCGGCGGCGGCGCCGCGTTTGCTTACGCCAATCCGCTGCAAACCGTACGCGAAGACTTTGGCAATCTGCGCGTCGATCACAACTTTTCCTCCAGCGACACGCTCTCTGGCGTGTACACGGTGGACGACGGCATCAGCCAGACACCCGGCGCCAATCCCCTCCAGCAGACGCTCAGCGTGCTCCGCTCGCAGGTGGCCAGCGTGCAGGAAACGCACGTATTTTCGCCATCGGTGCTGAACACGTTCCGCGCGGGCTTCTCGCGCGCGGCCTGGCACCTGGACGGCTCTTCTTCGATCCATGATTCCAACCTCGTTTTTGTGCAAGGCAAGCCGGTCGGGTCGATTTCCATCGGAGCCTCGGGGCTGGGGAACTTGGGCAGCTTCGTCGGAGCCGGCACCAATGGCGCACAACAGGTCGAGACCATCCATCGCAACCTGTTCACATACGCCGACGATGTGGGCATTGTGCGGGGCAAGCATCAGATAAAAGCTGGGGTCTGGTTCCAGCGTGTGCAATCCAACGACGACGCCGCCGACCAACGCAACGGCATCGCCAGCTTCGCGGACCTGCAGCACTTCATGCAAGGCCAGGCCACGCAAGTGGTGGCAACGCTCTCGCCCACCGAGATTGGCTGGCGCCAGTTCGCAGGCGCCTGGTACGTGCAGGATGCCATGTCGCTGCGCCCGAACCTCACGCTGACGCTGGGGCTCCGCCACGAGTTCAACAACGGCTGGAATTCGCCCGCGGACCTCGCCTCGAATTTCGTGACGGGTCCGGGCGGGATCCTGCAGACACAACCTGTCGTGGGTACGTCAATTTACAACGAGAATAATGCCAAATTATTATTTGGCCCGCGCGCGGGCCTGGCGTGGTCCCCGTTTGGCGGCAGCAAGATCGTGATTCATGCCGGCTTCGGCATCTATTACGAGCAGCTCGATTACATCGGCTCCTGCTGCGATGCCGCCCCGCTGGGCACTTCCAACCAGAAGGTGGTAGTCTCGCCGGCGGCGTTCCCGATTTTGCTGGCGCCCGGCGAGCCCATTCCCGGCGCCAAGATTTCTCCCGCCGGCATTCAACCTAATTTGAAGATGCCCACCGTTCAGCAGTACTCGTTCCACATCGATCAGGCGCTGTCCAATAATACTGTGCTCAGCGTCGGCTACGTGGGCGAGCATGGCATTCACTTACTGGACACGGTAGACCAGAACACGGCGATTCCAACGATTCTGGCGAACGGGTCGAAGTTTTTCCCGGCGAAATCGCCGCGCGCCAATCCCAACCTCGGCAACGCGCGCTACGAACTGTCGAATGCCAACAGCAATTACAACGGGCTGCAGGTCGATCTGCGCCAGCGCCTCAGTCATGGAATCCAGTTCCGCGTGAATTACACATTCCAGAAGAGCCTCGACATTCACTCGGCGTCATTCCTGGCCAACGCTGGCGTGGGCGGCACCACCACCATCCTCGATCCGACCAATCCGCGGCTCGATTGGGGCCGGTCCAATTTCGATATTCAAGATCGCCTTTCGGGAAACTTCAGCTACGAATTGCCGTTCGGAAAGGGGCGCAGCCTCCTGGCTAACGGCGGCCGCGTTCAGAATGCTATCGTCGGCGGCTGGCAGCTGAACGGGATTCTTTCGGCGCAGACCGGTTTCCCGTTCACGCCCCTGGTCGGCTTCAATCAGTCCGGCAACGGCGACAGCCGTGCTCCCGACCGCCCGGATCTCACGCCCGGATTCTCCGGTCCCATCGTTGTGGGCACTCAGAAAGAGTGGTTCAATCCAGCGGCGTTCCAGTTGCCGGCGGCCGGCACCTACGGCAATGCCGGTCGCGACATCATCGAGGGCCCCGGTCTTCTTTCATTTGATTCTTCGCTGTTCAAGAGCTTCCGTATCCGCGAGCGTGCCGATTTGCAGTTCCGCACAGAGTTTTTCAACGTTCTGAATCACACCAATTTCGGCTTGCCCCTGACGACCACGTTTACCTCCTCCGGCAAGGTTTCACCGAGCGGCGGCCTGATCACCTACACCTCAACCACCTCGCGCCAATTGCAGTTCGGGCTGAAGCTGACGTGGTGAATCCGGCCCACATCGTGACCGTCCGCGATTTTTCGCCCGTCACGCTCGGGGCGATCGCCGCGCACCTCGAAGTTTCGACCGATTTCGAGCACATGGTCTATCGTGAAGCTGAGTTGGACGCCATCTGGTCGATCACTGCCTTTGCGCTGGCCCAGAAACCGGACGATGCGGTAGCCCGCTTGCACGAAACCGCTCACCGGGCGCATGATTTGGTAGGGGAGGGCCGCCCGCGGGATGCCGCTGCGCTCCTCCGAAAAGTAACGCCGGCGATCTAGTCGCCGATCTATTGTCCGAGGCCCCATGCTCTCGCATGAAGAAAACGACCTGTTGACTCACACCGCCGCCGGTACCCCCGCCGGCGACTATTTCCGCCGCTACTGGCTGCCCGCGCTGATGACCAGCGAAGTCCCCGCTCCCGATTGCCCGCCGGTCCGCCTGCGCCTCCTCGGCGAAGATCTCATCGCCTTTCGCGACACCCAAGGCCGGGTCGGCCTGATTGACGAGTTCTGCCCGCACCGCCGCGCCAGCCTTTTCTGGGGCCGCAACGAAGAATGCGGCCTGCGCTGCGTCTATCACGGCTGGAAATTCGATACCACCGGCGCCTGTGTCGACATGCCGAATGAGCCGCCCGAGTACGGTTTCGATAATAAGGTGCGCATCACGGCCTATCCGGCGCGTGAGTACGGCGGCATTATTTGGGCTTACCTGGGACCGGCCGGCCAAATGCCGGAGCTGCCCAAACTCGAGTGGGCCCGCGTGGCGGAAAACCAGCGCTATATATCGAAGCGGCGCCAGGAGACCAATTATCTCCAAGCCATCGAAGGCGGCATCGATTCCAGCCACTCAAATTTCCTCCACGCCAGTGTCGAAGCGTTCCGCGTGACTGATGAGTATCTGGAAAAGGTCAAAAACAGCAGTAATCTGCGCGCCCGCTATCATCTGCTCGATAAGTCGCCCCGCTTCACCGTCAAGAAGACCGACTACGGCCTGGTAATCGCCGTGCGCCGCAATGCCGAAGAAGACACCTACTACTGGCGTCTCACGCAATTTCTGCTCCCCAGCCACACCATGATTCCATATCAAAAAGGACTCTCGATTCACGGCCATTGCTGGGTGCCGCGCGACGACGAAACCTGCTGGGTCTGGACGATGAGCTGGAACCCCGAAGCGCCCCTCTCCGAGGAGGAATGGAAAGCCATTCGCGAAGAAACATTCGTGCACGCGCGTGTCGATCCGGTGACGTTCCGCCCGCTTCGCAACAAGGACAACAATTACCAAATCGACCGCAACCGGCAGCGCGGTGAGTCCATGACCGGCATTCACGGCTTCGCCGCGCAGGACCAGGCGCTGCAGGAAAGTATGGGCCCGGTCGTCGACCGCACCCGCGAACGCCTCGGCACCAGCGACACCGCCATCATTGCCATGCGCCGCCTTCTCCTGCAGGAAATCCGCGCTCTGCAGCAGAACGAGGAGCCCTTCGCCGCCCACCATGGCGACGTATATTGGGTGCGCTCAGCTTCGATGGTCTTGAACCGCGAAGTGCCCTTCGACGAAGGCGCCCGCGAGCTCACCGCGGCCGAGGTCTAGGCGTGCCGGGCGAATCCGCGCTTCGCGAAGAGCTGGTCAAAGCCTGCAGAGTTCTTCAAGCCACCGGCGCCGGGGGCGACGGCCTCGCCGGCCACGTGAGCGCGCGCCTCGATGATGACCGCATCCTGATCAAGCCGCGTCCGGCCAGCTGGAAATCGGTAACGCCCGCCGACCTGATTGTCCTCGACTACCACGGGAACCGGGTTGATGGCCCGGCGAACGAACGCAGCGAAGTGCGCGAGTGGCCGATCCATGCGCAGATCTACCGCGCGCGCGCCGATGTCGCCTGCGTAATGCACGCGCACCCGGTCGCCTCCACCCTCATGGCCGCGCTCGATATTGCTGTGGAGCCCCTCGATCAGGATTGCGCCACGTTCGTCGACCACCTGCCGGTGCTCGACAACTGCGCCGTCAGCATTGCCACACCCGCGCTGGGTGACGACGTCGCGCGCGCCCTCGGCCCAGCCCGCGTCCTGCTGCTGAAAAATCACGGCAGCATCGTGACCGGCGCCCGCATTGCGGACGTCTGCGTCACGGCGTACCGCCTGGAAAAAGTGGCGGAAACCATGCTGCGCGCCGCCGCCATCGCCAGGCTCCCCTTGATTTCGCAGGAGCGCAAAACCGCGCTGCTGGCCGCCCGCAAGGCTGCGCAGCCCGCCCGCCCCGAATCGAGCAGCGAAGAGCGCTGGCAGATCTTGCAGGATTATTTTCTCAACCCGTAGTTTTCAACCCGCCGGCGATCGCATTTACCGTCACCAGCAGCTGCGGCAAAATCTTGTCCGCTGTTTCGCTGCGCCCGCTCCGCAGCGCGCCCCGCCATGCCCGCAAGAGCGCAATCTGCTCGCGATGCAGCCGTAACAGCGCCTCGCGGCGGATCTCCACCGCTTTGATCAGCCGCGGCCGCCGGCGCGCGCGATCGCCGCCGAGCAGCTCATCGAGAATGTCCCGCGTCCGCTCGTATTCTTCCAGGATGCGATTCAAGATGTGCGCGCGTAGTGCTTCATCCTCCACCAACGCCGCGTATTCCCGCATCAGTCCGGCGTCCGCTGCCACCACGCTGAACTCGATGTTGTGCAGCAGGTAAGAAAGGAAAGGCCACGTTCGCGCCGCGCCGGCCAGCGCCTCCCAAGCCGCCCCATCGCATTCGCGAATTCGCTGGAACGCTCCGCCGGCGCCATACCATCCCGGTAAGTTGAAGCGCGCTTGGCTCCAGCTGAACACCCACGGAATGGCGCGCAGGTCTTGCACTGTGCGGCGTCCCGTGCGCCGTGCCGGCCGCGAGCCGATGTGACTGCACTCGATAGCGTCGATCGGAGTCGCCTGCGAGAAGAATTCGACGAACCCGTCTTGCTCCACTAAGCCCCGGTAAACTTCCCGGCTGACTCTTGCCGCCTGTTCAAACGCATTTTCCAGCGCCGGCGGCAACCCGTCGGATTCTCGAGTTTGCATCAACGTCCAGCGCGTTACGCCCGCCAAAAGGCGTTCCAGGTGCGTCGCCGCAGTAAGGCGGTTCGCGTACTTCTGCGAAATGACTTCGCCCTGCTCGGTGACGCGCATTTCTCCTTGCAGCGTGCCCGGCCCGAGCGATTCCAGGAACACGTGCGTGGGACCGGCGCCGCGCCCGATCGTCCCACCCCGGCCATGAAAGAACCGCAGCTCGATGCCGGCCTCGCGAGCCGCTGCCGCTAACTGACTCTGCGCCTTGCGCAGCGACCAGTGGCTGGCCAGAATGCCGCCGTCTTTGTTGCTGTCGCTGTACCCGATCATGACTTCCTGCAGCGGTCGCGCGCGGTGGTGGCGTTCCCCAAGGAAGCGCAGAGTGCGCTTGGCAGCCGGGTGCCCCAGAAATTCCGCCAGCACTTGGCCGCTGTTCTCGAGGTCTTCCACGGTCTCGAACAGCGGCGTGACCGCGATCTCATAAACCGGGCCTTCCGGCGTGCTGCGCACTAGGCCGGCTTCCCGAGCGAGCAGATACACGTTCAGCAGGTCCGAAGCCGTATGCGTCATGCTCACCACATACGCGCCAATCGCGCCGGGGCCATGCCGTTCCCGCCACTCCCGCATCAGCCGCAGCACGCCCACAGCGGCTTCCGCTTCCGACTCGAGCGCCGCCGAGGAGACCGCGAACGGCCGCCGCGAGTCAAGCTCCCGGTCCAGTAGTTCCCGTTTGCGCGGTTCGGTCCACTGCGCGTAATCCGCGCCGTCGAGTCCCCCCACCTCGAGCAGTTGCCCAATCGCCACCCCATGAAAGGCATTGGCCTGCCGGATGTCGAGCGACGCGCCATGAAAACCGTACGCTCGTACCAAATCTTCGAGAGGAGCCACTTCGGAAAGCACCAGCCGCTCCGCGCCAATCTCGCGCAGCGTCTTACTCAACAACGCCAGATCCTCTTCCAGTTCCGTTGGGCGCTGGTAGTGATAACCGGGCGGCTCTCCAGGCTCCGGGACCCGCGCCATGATCAGGTTCGCGAACTGCCGCCACGGTTCATCCTGGTACTCGCGGGCGGCGGCGGCGCCGATCATGCCGCCGTATGCGGCGATACGCGCCGCAAGCTCATTCGGCGCAGTCTGCATCGCTTCCGAGAGACTGAGCCGGCTCGCCAGGCTCCGGAGGCTCTCTCGCAAAACCGCCAGAGTGCGGGCGTGGAGCGTTTCCAAGGCATAGCGAGTCACCTGCGTGGTGACGAACGGATGGCCGTCCCGATCGCCGCCCACCCACGTGCCGAACGTCAGGCGCGGCTCGCTGGGCGGCTCGCTGCCTGGAAACGCCCATGCCCAGGATTGGCGGAAGCGCTCCGAGAGCAACTGCAGCACTCCCGGAAACACGTTCGAAATGTAATGCGCCGTGTTGCGGATTTCCGATTCCACGTCGGGACGTTCAAGCAGCAGTTCGCCCGTGCGCCAGAGGCGCTCCAGGCTGTCTTCCAGCCTCTGTTGCAGAGCCTGCTGCTCCATCGGCGTCTTGGTGGGATTTTCCCGCTCCACCAACATGAGATAAATCTCGCGGTGGCGCTCCAGCACCGACGGCCGCTTGGCCTCGGTCGGGTGCGCCGTGAGTACCGGCTGTACGTGAATCGCGGGCAGTACCCGCCGCAGATCGCGCTCGTCGAATGACGCCGCCGTGAGCTGCTGCAGCTGGTAGGGCCACGTGCCCGGCTCGCTGGCCGGACCACCGACTGTTTCCCGCATGCGCCGCACCTGGTTCGCCGTGTTCTCTTCCGCCATCGTGAGCAGCTGAAATGACATGGAGAGCGCCTGCGAGCCGCGCGGCGGCAACCCTCCCGTCCGCGGGGCGTTCGAAAACACATCGGCGACCAGCGCGGCGAGTTCGGTTTCCCCTATGCGCGCGAGCCTGCCGCTGAAGCAATCGAGCAGGAATCGAAAATCGTCATCCCACTTTTTGAGCTCGATGTCCAGCAGGCTGTGCGCGCGCGCCGGTTCCGGCGCGGTCCACGCGGTATTCTCCCGGGAGTGCCTGTTCATCTGATTCCAGTGTTTCACGAACCGGAAGCGTATACTCGTGGTCATGCCCGCAAGCCCCGATTCGCGTCGCCGTTTTCTGCTTCGCGGCGCCGCCTTGGCGTCCACTACGATCGTTCCTGCTCAGACGGTGCTTACCGCCGCCCAAGTCATCGGCCGGATCAAGCAGAATGTCGGGATCCCGTGGCGGGAGCAAACAGTGGACCGGATCATTGCCGGTGATCCGGAAACCAAGGTGATCGGAATCGCCACCACGATGATGGCGACGCTCGACGTAGTCCAGCGCGCCGCCGCCGCGGGCAAGAATCTGCTGATCACTCACGAGCCCACGTTCTATTCCCATCCCGATACCGTTGACCAGCTCGGCAACGACGCCACTTATCAGTTCAAGCGCGACTTCCTGCGCCGGAATAACATGGTTTGCTTCCATTTTCACGATCACTGGCACGCCCGCCGGCCGGATGGAATCGCGGTGGGGATGGCGCGCGAGCTGGGCTGGGAAAACAACGCTGATGCGGAGAACCCACACCTGTTTTCGTTTCCCGCGACGCCGCTCGCCCGCTTCGCGCAGGAGATCGAAGCCAGGCTGAAGATTCGAACCATGCGGGTGGTCGGCGATCCGGCGCTGCCGGTGCGCCGCGCCATCGCCAGCTGGGGCAACGTCAGCCAGTTTCCAGGCATCCCCCTGCTGGCGCGTCCCGATATCGATGCTTTGATCGTCGGCGAAACGCGCGAATGGGAGCTCGTCGAGTATGCGCAGGATATGATCGCTTCCGGCCGGAAGAAAGCTCTCCTTGTGCTCGGCCACGTGGTTTCCGAACAACCCGGAATGAAGTACTGCGCGGAATGGCTCAAAGGGTTTATTCCCGAGGTGCCCATCGAATTCGTTCCGGCCGCCGAGCCCTTCTGGCGTCCCGGCAGTCCGGTCGCGTAGCTCAGTTGACAAGCCCCGGCCCAGTCCGGTAATTTGGGTCCGCCGTGACAATCCGCCGGGGAACTTCGGTCAGCGTGCAGGAAGAGCTTCGGGCGGTCGCTCACAACCATCCGTTCGCGCTGGCAACACTCGTTAAGCTGCTGGCCACCGTCGCCATTCCGCTTACCTTGTGGTTGCTTCCATTACATTTGCAGCCCAAAGCCCAGCACGCGATCGCCGTCTCCCTCTTCATGATCCTCGCCTGGGCCACCGAACTCTTGGATCACGGGCTTACCGGCTTGATTGGTTGCTACCTGTTTTGGGCCCTGGGCATCGTCCGCTTCGACGTCGCCTTCAGCGGGTTCGCCGACGATACTCCATGGTTTCTCATGGGCGCGATTCTGTTCGGCACCATGGCCGCGAAGTCCGGCCTGGCGCGGCGGCTTGCGTATTTAGTGACTATCCGCGTCGGCACCAGCTACTCGCGTTTGCTGCTGGCGCTGATCCTGTCGGATTTCCTGCTGACCTTTCTGGTGCCTTCCGGCATGGCGCGCGTCACCATCATGGCGGCGGTGGCGATCGGCTTAATCGAAGCCTTTGGCCTGGGTATCGGCAGCAATGTCGGCCGCGGCATGTTTCTGATCTTGACCTACACGGCCGGCGTCTTCGACAAAAGCATCATCGCCGGCGCGGCGGCCATTACCGGGCGCGGCATCATCGAGAACATCGGCCACGCCCAGGTTTTGTGGAGCCAGTGGCTGCTCGCGTATCTCCCTTCCGATATCGTGACCATCCTGGTCGCTTGGCGCATCACCCTGTGGCTCTACCCGCCGGAAAACACGTCCCTGCCCGGCGGAATCCAGTTTTTGAAGGCGGAGTTGCGCAAGGCCGGGCCCTGGACCCCGATGGAAAAGAAAGTCTTCGCCCTGATGCTCGCCGCCATTGCGTTCTGGACCACCGATTTTCTGCACCACATTTCGCCGTCCATGATCGGTTTGGGCATCGGTCTTATGGGCGTGCTGCCGTTCATGCGCATCCTGGATGTCGAGGACTTGAAGCGCCTCAACTTCCTCCAGCTCTTTTTCGTCGCCGCCGCCGTCAGCATGGGCAAGGTGCTGAGCGCCACCAAGGGGCTGGACGTCCTCACGAACGTGGTCTTTGCCTGGATGCGGCCGGTGCTCAGCCACAATTTTCTTTCGATTTTCGTCCTCTACTGGACCGGTTTCATCTATCACATTTTTCTGGCGAGCGAAATCTCGATGCTGGGCACATCGACGCCGCTGCTGATGCAGTTTGCCGCCACTCATGGTTTGAGCACGCTCAAACTGGGTATGATCTGGGTCTTTTCGTCAGGCGGTAAAATTTTTGTGTACCAATCGGGCGTGTTGATCATCGGCTACGCGTACGGATACTTTCGATCCAAGGACATATTGCGGCTGGGCCTGTTGATGAGCGCGGTGGATTCGCTGCTGCTCCTGCTTGTCGTCCCGTTTTACTGGCCGCTGATCGGCATCAGATAAGCAATCGGGGCCGCCACCGAAGGAAGCGGTTCCAAAAGGGGGCTGGATGGCAAATCTTTTCGATGAACTGCAGATGGGGACAATCTCGCGCAGGCGGCTGTTTGAACTCCTGCCCGTGGTCGGTGCTTCGGCTTTGGTGGCACGGGCCCAAACCGCAGCCGAGCAACCCAAGCTCAGCCCCGCCAACATTGGCGGCGGCGGCCGCATCGAACGCGATTTCTACCGGCAGTGGATCAAGAACAGCAAGCTGCCGATGGTCGAAGGCTACTCCATTCTTAACGCCGCCCGGCAGGAAGTGCAGCCGTGGCCGGAGACCGGCGGCCGCGGCCTGTACCTGAATTTTTCCGGCAACGTCCACATGGACGCCGTGATCCAGGAGATTCCTCCCGGCAAAGCCCTTACGCCCGCCAAGCACTTCTACGAGCAGCTCACCTACGTGATCTCCGGGCGCGGATACACCACCTTCAGCGGCGCTGGTAAGGGCAACAAGGTCGAATGGGGAGAAGGCAGCCTCTTCGCCGTCCCCGTCAACGTCGAACACCGACATTACAACAGCGATTCCGCGCACCCCGCCCGCCTGCTGTACATCACGTCATTTCCATTCATGCTCCAGGTGTTCGGCAGTATGGGGCTGATCAACGACCTGAATTTCAATTTCAACGAGCGCTACGACGGCGCGCCGGACTTCTTCAGCTCCACCAAACGCGTGCGGAAACGCTGGGACAAGACAAATTTCGTCAAAGACATTCGCAAGTCCGAAGTGGTCGACTGGCCCGAACGTGGCGAAGGCAACGCCAGCATGTACTGGGATATGGCCGGCAATACTATCCTCGAGCCGCACATGTCGGAATTCGAAGTGGGCAGCTACAAGCTGGGGCACCGCCACCCTTACGAAGCGATCATTCTGACGCTGAACGGCAGGGGTTTTTCCCTCGCCGAGAAAGACCGCCTCAAAGACAGCGAAGCCATCAAAATCGACTGGCAGGCCGGTACCATCGTCTCGCCTCCTTATTTCTGGTATCACCAGCACTTCAATACGGGCAACACCAAGGCGCGGTATCTCGCAATCACCGAGGGCGACTTTCCGATCCGCCTGGGCTTCCCGCTGAAAGTGGAGCAGATCGAGGCCAATCAGGAAGACCCCGACATTAAGAAACACTTCGAGCGCGAACTGCACCACGGCTGAAGGGCGTGACCGCCGGGATACTCGCCCGCGCCAGGATGCACTCTCACTGCCTCTGCTCCTTCGAGCCCGGAGAGATGCTGTTCCTGCTCGCGTATGACTGGATACCGTGCATTTGTGGAAGAATTGATCGGGAGGAGTCAAGATGAAGACCGCGTCGTTGGTGCTCTTCTGCGCGGCGGCTCTCGCCCAGAACCCTTACCAGCCACCGCGCACACCGGATGGCCAGCCGGATCTTGAAGGAGTCTGGGACTTTCGCACAATTACGCCCCTGGAGCGATCGAAGGATCTGGGTACGAAAGCATTCTTTACTGCCGAGGAAGCAGCGAAGTATGAGCAGGAGGAAAACCGGCGGCAGAATCGCGATTTGATCGATCCCAAACAGGGCGGTTCTCAATACCCGGCGGGAGGCGTGGTGCCGTACAACGAGTTTTGGTACGACCGCGGGAACAAGGTGGAGGGCACGAAACGAACGTCGCTGATCGTGGATCCGGCCGACGGCCGGCTTCCCCCGCTGACGCCGGACGGCCAAAGGAGAGCGGAAGCGCGCGCGGCCGCCTCGCGCAACGACCAGCTTGGAAATCCGAAGGCCGATTCGTGGGAAGACAGGCCCCTGCAGGAACGCTGCCTGATGGGCTTCAACGCCGGGCCACCCATGATTCCGGGCGCCTACAACAATAACGTGCAATTGCTCCAGACCCCCGAACAGGTTGCGATTCTCAACGAAATGATCCATAGCGCTCGCATCATCCCCTTGGACGGACGTCCGCATGGGAGCATTCGTCAGTGGAGTGGCGACTCGCGCGGACATTGGGAGGGGAATACGCTGGTGGTGGACACCGTCAATTTCAAGCGAGAGACGAGTCTGGAAGGCTCCAGCGCGAACACACACGTCATCGAGCGCTTCACGCGCGCCGCCGCGAACACGCTGCTGTACCAATTCACAGTCGATGATCCATCCACCTGGACGAGACCCTGGTCCGCCGCGATGGAAATGTCGAAGAGTGAGAGGCCGATCTACGAATACGCCTGTCATGAAGGCAATTACGCGATGGAAGGTATCCTGAGCGGTGCTCGCAAGCGTGAGGCGCAGACGGCAAAGTAACTCGCGACACTGTCCTCCATTCGGCACTCACCCGCATCCTTGCCGTCCAAGGGCTTCCCACTAGGCCTTCGGGCCCGCGGGGCCTAATCCAAGCTCCCTACGAGTGGTGCGTCAGCCGCCCCCAATGCTAAACCGCCTGGCGCACGCCGGCCGGTTTTCAAGAGCGGCAGCGGCCGATCAGCCTTCGCGCAGCCATCGGATTGAGGTGACCAGGCGATGCCGTTTTTAGAACGCGGCCGCCCGCGACGGGGTGAGCGTCTCTGCCTGGATGACCGCTGCGGCGCGCCAAGCACTACAGCGGCGTGCTGGTTTGGCGGCGGTCGCGCTGTGGGAAAAGCAGCACGGACGTTTCACGACAGAAGAGATGAATGAAGCGCGCCGCAGCGTGCGCGCTCAGCTCCGTACAAGGCGAACGGTCCGGCGTTCGGCATGAGCACCGTCGTTTATGACTCCGCGGTTCTCGTGGCCCCCGATAGAAATGAGCGACACGCATGGGCTGAACACAAGGCCCGTTTGGAACTTGGTGTTATTCCATTGGTTCCCGCGTCGGTGGTCTGAGGTGTAGCGAAGACGATCCGTCCAGAATACGTCGTCACCGAATGCGAAGTCCGCACACCGAGACTGGCGCTCCGAATGGATGGTCGGCGACTCGTACAAAGCCTAGAGAGGGGGCTGTACCTATCGGCCCAACTACCGGAGCGGATAATCAGAAGGTGAGCTATTGTACGAGGCGTCTGCGTTGGGCGTAAACCGAAATCTGCCCGCGAACCGCGCAACTACTCAGTCTGCAACCTTGCGCCTTCGGAGGAGCGGGCCAAATCGACAAGTCACCGAGTGGTGACTTGATATAATTTCGACTCTGTTCGGAGAATAGCAGTTCATGTCCTACCAGCTGCCGCCATGGTGGATTTGTCTTGGCTCCTTTGCGTTCATGGGCCAGTTCGTCCTGACGGCGTACTCGACCCTCTGGACTCCTAAATTTATTGCGGTAACGGGTCGAGATCGCGGACTGATTCGATACGAATTTCGTTCAAACGAGCTTGTAGTCACCGGCGTACAGCCGGATTCATCCTTTGATCGCGCCGGTGTGCGCGTGGGTGATCACGTTGTGAGGATCGACAGCGAACCCGTTCCGTCTGTGCTTGACCTGACGTGGGTGCTAGCGAATCTGGACATAGGCAAGACCTACAGATTACAAATCCGCCGCCAGGGCCAGTCGCTTGAAGTGTCAGTCCCATTTACCCAACATCCGATCGAATGGTCGGGTCTCACGATTGCCCAGGCGGCAATCTTGTCCTCGCAATTGTTCATGTTACTGCTGGGCCTGGGAGTCGTTTTCGTGCGTCCCTACGATCCGGCAGCTCACTTGGGTGCATTGATGCTCGCTACGTTCGGAGCGATGTTTTTTATTGTTCCTGGCGGCATGGTTTCGATTTGGCGGGGCCTGCCATTTGTGGCCGGCGCCCTCCTGTGGATTCCCCGATGTGCCATGTCTGTGGTGGGGGCCATTGTTTTTGTATTTTGTACTCACTTCCCGAAACGGCTGTTTCCTAGCAAGTGGGTTGCATCGCTGGCCATATTCCCGGCGGCTGTGGATGGGGTTGGCGACATGACGCGCGCGTTGGCCATGTATCACTATCCGACAAAATGGGAGACGCTTCTACACGCTTGGCCGCCGGAGATCCATTTTCCCATTCAGGCCGCCTACGCCTTGGCCGGCCTGGTCGCCATGGGAGTGAACTACAACCGCATGGCCGACCAGAACGAGCGCCGACGGATACGCATTATTTTCGCTGGATTGGGCGTGACCGTTGTTTCAACCGTACCCGTCCCAATCTCCGATTATGTGTCTATCAATTCTTCCTTGCGAGAATTCTTCCTGTCTCCCGGCTACGCGATAGCACGCGCGGTTCTGTCGACTCTTGCTCCCACATCAATCGCTTACGCGATCCTCCGGCATCGGTTGTTCGACATTCGAATCATCGTGCGCCGTGGACTCCAGTACGCACTCGCGCGTGGAGCGATGGCGGCCGCGGTGCCTGCTCTCGGTGCCATTTTCATCGCCGATCTTGTGTGGCATGGTGCTGAACCATTGGGCTCAATTCTGAAAGCACGCGGTGGGTGGTATGTCGGCCTCGGAGCGGCGGCGCTCCTGGCGCATCGAAACCGACAGAGGTGGTTGGAGACTCTGGATCGCAAATTCTTTCGCGAACAGTATGATGCTCGTCGGCTCATACTTGAAGTCGTGGGAGAGATTGGCGCCGCCAGCAGCATCGATCACGTTGCGTCAAAAGTGACTTCAAAAATTGAATCGGCTCTGCACCCGGAGTTTACTGCGTTGATGATGCGGCGCCCGAACGAGGCGCAATTTCGCACAGTGGCTGTCGCGCCGGCCGACCGGGGTCCGCAGAACCTGCCCGCAGAAGGCAAACTGGTAGTTCTCGCCCGAGTGCTGGGCAAGCCGGTGCAGTGTCAGTCGGCTGGCCGGGACTGGCTGGAGCAGCAGCTGCCACGCGATGAACTGCGGGCCATACGGCAAGCCGGTATCGAAGTTCTCGTGCCAGTAACCAAATCTCTTGATCAACGGGAGGCTCTTCTCGTGTTGGGAACGAAGCGATCGGAAGAGCCATATTCTGCCGATGATCTTGAATTGCTCATGGCGATCGGCGCAAGCCTGGCGTTGCTCCTTGACAAAGGTATATCTACACCTCGATCTGCTCCTGAAGTCCTCAGCCAAGGCGCGACCGAGAGCCTGGAACAGTCCCTCGCGGCGCATCACCGTGGGCGTTATCAGGTCATGGCCTTGGTCGGTGCGGGCGGGATGGGGAAAGTCTATCGCGCGCGGGACACGCGGCTAAACCGAACGGTCGCGTTGAAGGTTGCTGCCGAGCAGTTTAGCGAACGATTCGAGCGTGAAGCCCGGGCTGTCGCCGCGTTGAATCATCCGAACATTTGCCAGCTCTATGATATCGGCCCGAACTATCTCGTGATGGAATATGTGGACGGAGTAACCATCCGTTCTCCCTTGCAGGTTGATCAGGCTCTGGAGATCGCAATTCAAATCGCCAGCGCACTCGATGCAGCCCACGTAAGAGGTATCGTGCATCGTGATATTAAACCGGGGAACATTCTGGTAACGCCCCAAGGTCAGGTGAAAGTGCTGGATTTCGGACTCGCCCTGCAGCGCCGACCCGGTGCGACCGGAAGCACGGAAGCAGTGACCATTGAGATGATCACAACGCCGGGTTCTGTTATGGGCACGGCGGCATATATGTCACCCGAACAAGCACGCGGGCAGGATGTGGATGCCAGGACGGATCTCTGGTCTTTCGGCGTGGTGTTGTATGAGATGATAACTGGCAAGCGGCCGTTTGAGGGCGAGACGGTTCCCGTGGTATTTGGTGCAGTCTTAAATCACGAGCCAAGGGCAATACGCGACCACAATCCCTCCGTGAGTCTGAAATTAGAACAGATCGTCATCAAACTTCTCAGCAAGGATCGCGAGTCGCGGTATCCATCAGCTGCAGATTTGCGTGCGGACTTGAAGCAAGTCTGCGAAGAATAGACCCCACCTCACAAAGTTCTATTTTCGATATCGCGGGGCTTAGGTTAACGGCGAAACCGAAGTTCTGTTTGAGCCAGGATTTCGTTTGGGAGCAAGGCTGCCACGCGACAGGGAGCTGTTACTCGTAAATATCTGTATCCACCTGGACGAGACCCGGGTCCGCCGCGATGGAAATGTCGAAAAGTGAGAGACCGATCTACGAATACGCCTGTCATGAAGGCAATTACGCGATGGAAGGTATCCTGAGCGGTGCGCGCAAGCGTGAGGCCCAGACGGACCCGTCGGGCCTGATCCGCTGGGGCCAGTCTCAGCATAGGCGACCACTCGACCGAAGCCCGCGAATGCTACTTCAAGAGGTACACGACTGTCGTCTCCGTTTCGGCAGGATCCGGCGTCGGATCTCCGTATATCTCCCACGATTGCCCGGCGGACTCCCGCCGATTCGCCGCCATCCATTTGCCGATCGCGTCGTGCGCCTCGTTCATACGATTGTACGGGCCGCGGTGGACGGCAATGGCAGCCTCGCCCCCTGGCGTTTCGGTGGCGTATACGTCGCCGGCTGTTTCAAATCTGCGCGTGACCTCGACGCCGAAATCGCACAGTATCGGCGCCCCCGGCTGAGGTGGGTGGTGGTACAGAAAAATGTTGTGGCCCTTGGTCCACAGGCCTGGCTGGCTGCGAATGAAGTGCCAGACCTTGCCCAGGGCCGCTCCCCACGCCGCGCCCACCGCACCCGGCGGGACCTCGCGCCGCACCGCGGCCAACTTGCGAGGGTGAACCGTTTGTACGACCACGGAAATTGGCATCTGGTTAATCACTCCTGGAGTCCGTCCGATAACCAGCGCGGAACGGTGAGGCCGTCACAGAGCCGGCCTACTGCCCCGGGCGTGCCGGTCCGCCGCAGTTCAGTGTGCACTTCGCCGGCATCACGAATTTTTCTTTGATCTTCTTCCGGAATTCCGGGTACATGGTTTCCGGGCCGCCGAGCGTGCCTTCCGGCGGAATGCCGTAGAGCTTGGTCAATTCATCGATGAACGGGGTCTTCCCCGGAAGATGATGCGGCACCTCGCCCTCCTGCGGCCCTTCATCGCCCTGGATGCATGGTGGAGACGCCGGGTTGATCGGCGTCGTGCTGGCTTGATACGACCTCGTCAGGTAGAACGGCTCGGCCAGATAGATCGGGTCGTCCAGCCACGCGCTCACCGTCAACAGGTCGCCGTGCCGGAAGAAATGCATCGTCATGGTGGCCTGGTCCGTGCTGCGCGCGCCGTTGCGGCGCAGGTAGCCGGCCTCCATGTGAGTGGTGAAGGTCGTGAGGACGTCGCCTTGCCACTCGCCCGTTGTGAAGCCCACTTTCTCGTGCGCCGCGTACTGGGAAGGATGCGGACGACCGTCCATCCAGATCGTGATAATGCCGCGGTTCTCCCACGCGCTGATCTTCCACGCCAGCGTTCTGCCGTTCAGCGGTTCGGTCTCGTTCCAGATCTTGATCGGGAACTGTCCCAACATCAGGTGGAACGGCGTGTAGAACGCGCAAATGCGCTCGGGCTCCGACATTTGCGAGAGCGAGGTGCTCAGCGCCCGGGCCCGCCCGAACTCGTTGAACGGAATCCCGGTGTAGTCCACGGCATAAGGCCCGCCCAGGCGCTCCAGCCCATCTTCATGATTCAGGGCGAGCCACGACCCGGAAAGCTCCACCTGCGCCATCGCCGGGATACTCGCCAGCGCCAGGATGCAGCGGAGCATCCGGGCTCGATTGACTCTACCGCCGTTCATTTCTCCTCCAAACCAGTCGCTACCAGCGCGACGAACACGGCGTGGGGTCCCAGCCCGCGCCATCCGCCTGCTTCTTGAACTGAGAGCTGATGACGAATTGCTGCGTCAGGTATTTCGGGTCCTCGACCGTAATCGTCACCACCAGCCACACATCCCCGTTCCGCTCTTTCGCCAGGTCATAGTATTCCGTTACCGTGGCATCTTCACTGTACGGCACCCCGTTCTTGCGCAGATAGCCGGCGCGCAGGTGAGTCGTCGTGACTCGCAGAGTGCCGCTCTGCGGACCACCTCGGCCTCCGTGCGTTTCCCAGCGCGCCACCGAGTCGCCCTGCCAGGTCCGCGGCCCTCCCGGAGCTTTCCAATCGCCGAAATGGAACAACCGGGTTTGCATGCCCGCGTCGGTCTCCTCGCGCAGTGTCTGATCGTCTTCCCACGTAATGTGGAGCCGTTCCGGAACCCGCAGCAGCGCCGGGGCGCCGTAAGACTTGCATTGTTCGCCGGCGGCCTCGTCGTTCGCCGGGTCCCAGGCATCCGCCACCTGGCGCGCCGCCACGTTCATCGGGACCCCCTGGTAATCGCCGGATGTCGGCGTCACCATCCGGTAGCGCCAGTCTTCATTCACGATCGAAACCCAGTAACCGGTCAGATCGAAGGGAGCGGCGGCCTTACCCGTCGCAGCTGCTCCGCCCCGCTGCCCCTGAGCGGCTGCTGCGATCGACAACAAAGCGGCCATCAGAAGCCAGGTGTTCGTTCCCATCATTTTTTCCCCGTCAGGCTCTTGTACACCGCTTCGACAAAGTTCCGCGTCGTCCAGTCGCCCGAGGTGGCGCCATACTGCCGTTCAAACGGCTTTGCCGGCGAAGCTGCCTGGATCTGGTCGAGTGTCATGCCACGGCGGATCATGTCCTCGACCACGTCGCGAATGATCACGATCATGTCCCGGTATTCCACCACGTCGAACTGCGTATACAGGCGGCCGTGACCCGGGATCACATAAGTTCCGCCTCCCAGAAACACGAACGGCCCGGGCGGGATCGCCAGTTCAATGATGCGGTTGAGCGCGTCGATTTCGCCCGGCACGCTCCCGCCCTTCGCGATGTCGATTACGGGAAACCGGTTGCTGTCGATCACGTCGCCAGCCACCACCACGTCGGACCGACGGAAGAACACGATGCTGTCCGCGTCGCTGTGCGCCGCCCGCTGGTACAGCATCTCAATCCCTTCGTCGTTGAAGTACATCGTCTGGCGCTTGTGATAGAAGGCTTCGGTGGGCCAGTTCTCGGCCGGGAACGCCGGCACGTTGCCGGTGCGCGCGCTCATCCGCCGCAAAACCGCCTCCGGCGCCAGAATGGAAGCCGCCCCTCCGTTGGTCATCGCCTTGGCAAACTCGTTGGCTTCGGGTGTTACCGGAAACAGGCTCTGGCCGGCCTTGGCCAGCTTTCCGTTCCCCCCGACATGGTCGGCGTCCGCGCTGGTGTTCAGAATCAGACGCACCGGCTGATCCGTGAGCTTCCGGACCGCGGCCAGCACCTGGTCCGAAGCCGCTTCACCACCGGTGTCCACCAACAGCACGCCGTCGGAACCCACTTGCACGCCGATGTTCCCGCCGGCTCCCGCGATCATATAGAAGTCCGGCCGCACCCGCAGCACTTCGATCCCGCCGCCGGCTTGCGCGCGGGCGCCGGTGAAGGTTCCGAGCATCAGGAAGGCCACGAGCCCGCGGATCAATTTCGCGCTTTGGAACCCACCGATCGTCACAGACCCAACCTCCACGTACGTACGAATCTTGATGATTTTATCGCAAGACGGTGCGATCGGCGCTGCGAGTCGACTGGCTTACGGGCGTTCACTTCGGATTCTCAGCGCGTGCCATTCCGCGCGCGCCTGCCGATCCGGGGCAATCCCCCGGCACGGCTACTTCACTCGCTCCCAGACAAACGTGTTCTCGACGACGGGCCGGTTGAGCTCCGAGGCATCAACCCGCAAGGACATGTGGTCCGGACCTTGGAAGGTATACCATCTCTTGGTCGCTCTCCCAACTGCGTTGGGTGTTTGATTGATCTCGTAATGCCGGATCATAAAGCCTTCCTTCGCGTGGACCTCGATTGTGGCACAGTAAGCGCCGAAGCCTTTGATCGCCGACAGACCTTCTTCCGGCGTCGGCGTGGTTGCCGACTTCCATTGCGGCCGGTTGGGATTCATGCTGAGGAAGCACATGTGGCTCAGTTTGGAGTCAAAGAAGGCATACCCGGCGCTGTTTTCTCCCTCCCGCGTCGTTCCGTCAACAAGGCGCTGCGGGTTTGAAACCAGCCGCCACATACCAGCAAGCTGCTTCGCGACATCTTCCTGCGACTGAGCACGCGACGTGCTGTTGATCTGCCCCAATGCCAGGAGGATGCACCATATGGCAGTCTTTTTCATCGGCTGGACCTCTCGGCGAAATTTCCTTCCATGAACCCTTTAATCGCGCAATCTCCCGCCTGCACGCCCGCAGATGGATCTCGAGATTTTGGACCCACCGATCATTACAGACCGAACCTCCACGAGCCTACGAATCTTGATGATTTTATCGCAAGACGATCTGATCGGCCCACACCGGGAGTTTTGCAGCCCAACGGTGCCGGTGCATTCGTCGCCAAAGTGAACGCCGCAGGAACTGGTATGGCTTATGTCATGTGGTTGGGCGCTACCACGTATGGCTTGGGCGTCAGGATCACAGCGAACACAGCATACGCTATCACCGCCGATGCTGCCGGCTCCCGCCGCCGCTACATCCGATTCCAGCCGGCCGGAGTGGAGTCTGTTGTGCCTTTACCCGCCCAACGTGCAGATGGAAATCGCTTTGGGCCGGTCGGAACACTCGATTTCTCCCCCGAATTCAGTTAGCGTAGAGAAAAAGGGGTTCTCACGCGTATGTCTACACCAGGGACACCTTTATCTTTTAGCGCCGTGTTGCGGCTCCGGCCGGTGCGGCGCCTCTGGATCGCGCAGATTGTCAGCGTGTTTGGGGACTTCCTGGCGGTGTTCGCGATCATCGCGGTGGTGACGTTCCAGCTGCACGGCACGGCGACGCAGGTGGCGATGGTGCTGGTAGCGTTTATGGCGCCGCTGGCAATCGTCAGCCCGCTGGCCGGCGTCTTCGTCGACCGGTGGCACCTGAAGCGGACGATGGTCGCAAGCGACCTGATCCGCGGCGTGCTGGTGCTGGGGCTGGTGTTCGTGCACGACCTCTACGTGATCTATGCCATCCTGTTCACAATGAGCGCGGTGTCCGCCTTCTTCGTTCCAGCCCAATCGGTGGCGGTGCGCACTCTGGTTCCTATCGCGGGGCTGATGGCCGTAAACGGATTGATGTCGCAGGCACAGCAGGGGTCGATGATCGTGGCCCCGAGCGTCGCCGGAGAACTGGTGGAGCTTGCCGGCGCGAACGCCTGCTTCCTCTACGACAGCTTCAGTTTCTTTTTTTCGGCGGCGTTGGTGATGACGCTGACCATCGAGCGACAGGCGGTGCGCACGCAATCGGGCGCGGTGCTCGATTCGATGCGGCAGGGATTCGGCTTCATCTTCAAGCACTCGACGATTTCGTTTGTGATTGTCGCGATGACGGCAGGGATGTTCGCGATGCGCTGCTTCGGCGCGCTGCTCTCGATCTACGTGCGCGACGTGCTGCACTCGACGTCCGCGGCCTTCGGTGTGCTGAATACCCTGATCGGCATCGGCATGATTGTCGGAACGCAGTTCCTCACGCGGTTTGCACGGCACATCCCGCAGCAGAACCTGGTGGTGTATGGCTTGGGCGGAATGGGGATTGCGGTGTTGATCACGGCGGCGTTCGGCACAATGGGATCGACAGCGGCCGGAATGCTCGGGCTCGGCCTGTGCGCGTCCGCGATTTTTATCACCGCAACAACGCTGATCCAGCACGAGACCCCGCACGAACTCTTGGGACGAGTGATGAGCTGCCTGATGTCGCTGGTGGCGGGGTCGCAGGTGATCTCGATGTTCGTGGCGGGTCCGGTGGCGGAAAAGATTGGGATTCCGAACCTCTATTATGGGAGCGCTGCGATGCTGGTCGGAATCGGCGTCGTGGGGCACTTCAAGCTGCCGAACGCCGGCAAGGCTGAGGGTGAGAAGACGGTATCGGCAAAGGTAGGTTAGTTCGGCGGTCGCGGCGAGGCGACCAACGCCAACCCCACATAATCCTGAACTGGCTTCATCGGCAGCCCTTCCAGCCCTGAATCGACCGCCACGATTACAATAACGGTTATGCTCCGCTATGCGCTCCTTACGGCCGTCGCCACCGCGCTCGCATGGGCCGCGCAGCCGACCGCCACGATTCAGAAGCCCAAGGTTCTCTCGGTGACGGGCGGCCGGTGCCTGTTGAAGGACGACGGCACGCTCGGCGTGAACATCGGTCCGAACGCGACGATGCCGGCGGTCGCGCTCACCATCGGCCCCGGCGCCTTCATGGCCGATCAACTGCACGCGAACAGAGCCAGGTTCACCGGCCCCGGCAAGTACGTCAACGAGATCATCGCACTATATCTCGGGAAGACTGCGCTCGAAGACAGCTACATCGGCCTCGGAACCGTCACCGTCGCGGCCGACAACAAATCGGGTACCTTCGCGCTGAACGACGGCAAGGCCGCGGGCACGTTCGATTGCGGCGCTGTGCCGGCTCAGCCATGACGCCGGCAGAGTCGTTCCGGTCGCGCAGATCGCGTCATAGCTGGATAGGGATGCTCGACCGCCCAAACTGAAAGACAACCGGCCTTTGGACAGAACTTCGCTAAAGGCCCGCCTCGATTACGCCGACGGCTTGCAGTCTTTCCTCTGGACAGTTGAGGTGGGATAAACTGAAATGCCAACTGGGCCTCATCCTGGTTCAGACTGCATATTCCGAGGGAGAAGAGTAAACGTGAAAACAACATTCGGCAAGTTACTGGGGGCCGCCGCCCTGACCATCGCGGCCGGCTCGGCCTCCGCGCAGGACATCAGCAAGTTCGTCCTTTCCGATGCCGCGGCGAAGAAGACGTTAATCAA
Source organism: Bryobacteraceae bacterium (assembly GCA_035295805.1). GTDB lineage: Bacteria > Acidobacteriota > Terriglobia > Bryobacterales > Bryobacteraceae > PSRJ01. The sequence goes on from DATGII010000263.1 coordinate 39,503, forward strand.
GAACGAGATCAACGCCGACACCGCGCGCAAGATCATCGATAAGTGCATCGATCTCGCTACCAAGGCGAACATGCCGATCACGATTTTCATTCTGAGCCCCACCGGCCAGATCGTGGCGTCGCACCGCATGGATGGACAAGTGCCGATCAACATCGAAACCGCGCTCCTCAAGGCGCAGAGCGTCCTGGTGACCCGCGACTCCACTCACCTGCGCGCCAACATGATTGCCAACAACATGCCCCAGCAAATCAAGTGGCACGCCATCGGTGTCTTCACGACCCCGGGCGGCCTGCCCATCGTCGCCGGCGGCCAGATGATCGGTACCATAGGCATCGGCGGCGGCAGCAAGGACGAGGAAATGGCGTTCGAAGCGCTCGAAGCCGTCGTGGGCCCGCAACCGCCGCTCGCGCCGACAGTGCCCCCGAAGTAATGGCTGGACACCTGTCACCGCGCCGAAGAAGTTCCCGCGCAATGTGGACCGGCGGTCGGCGATCGGGTATAAAAATTCAGGAGGAACGATATGAATAGCCCTGCACGCAACGTTTTGCTTACGGTGTCGGTTCTCATTCCCGTGGCGGCCCACGCCCAGCCCCGGCCGGGAAACCCGACCACCGCTACCGTCATCACCAAGGCTGAGATCGACAGGATCAGCGCCACCGAACAATCCCAGCGGGTCCGTGACGAGAATGCCAAAGTGGTCGATATCGGCGATGGCTGGAGCATGGAGTTGGGGATCATTCATCGTGCCTCCACGCGGAACCCGCCGCCCCCGCCAGCGGCCGGGGAGCGCAAGGCCGCGGCCCAAACCATCCCGTGCGGTGAGCAAATGGCAAGTCCGCCGCCGGATGCGATTCCGGGCGCCATTACGCATGACAATCAGACTGAAGGCTATTACGTCATCTCCGGCGGCGGCACGGCGTTCATTGATGGCCATGTCGTCAATGGCCGCCACAGCACGGCCAATCCCGATGGAGGACCGAACGGTCCGGGCTGCGGCGGTTTGGCCGTTGGCTCACGCAAAGTCGAGTTGAAGGTCGGTGACGTGCTGATCGTTCCGCCGGGCGTAATCCATGGCTGGGCCGATATTCCCGATCATGTGGACTATCTCAGCTTCCGTCCGTCGCACGGCGTTATGAAGAACGGCTGGGTCAACCCCACCATCGCTTCGAAGTAACGCGTTCATCGTTTCCCGGAGACGCGCCGCCGGCGCCTCTCCGGGGTCACGCACCGCAAGGAGCGAAAGAGTTCGCATCGATCGATGCGGACGGTTACCCCAACCGCTTCCCTTGCAACAAACCTTCTTGCCAAACCGCTTCGATCGATGCGAAAAAGGGCGAAAACCTTACTTCCAGTTCTCCATCGCCTTCCGCGGCAGCGAGCCTGCGAGAAAATCGACTAGCTCCAGCCGCACCCCGTTCGGATCGGTCACGTTGGAAATGCTGGTTCCGGTCGATCCCGTCCGCGGGTCGTTGACCATGACCCCGCGCTGGCGCAGCCCCGCGATCGTCGCGCTCATGTTCTCCGGCCAGATTCCGACGTGACTCAGTCCCGGCGTACGGTCGCCCGTCGCCGGCGCCACTTCCAGAAAGGTGTCGCGCGTGATCTGCAGATACGAGAGCGTCGGCTTGCCTTCTTTATCGCGAATCGTGAACGCTTCCTTGAACCCCATGGTCTGCGTGTAGAAGCGCATCGATTCGTCGTAGTCCTTCGCGAAGACGCCCACATGATTCAGCCGCAGCCCCAGGCTCGGGCCCGGTTGCGCGGCGCTCGGTTGCATCATGAGAATGCCGGCGATCAGGCCGGCCGCGAATAGTGTGATTCCGCTGATGATTTTCCGCATGGTGTCAGAACCTTTCGGGCCGTTACTTGGCGGCCTGGCTGAAATCGGCGATTTGCCGCGCCGGGCCGGTCAGCGCCAGAATGTGCATGCCGGTATTGGCGCGGTCGACGGCATAGATATAGCCTCGGTCGTCGACCTCCACGTTGTTGGTCTGGATTGCGATCTTGCAATGTTGTTCGGCGCCCTTGCCCACGCACCGCTTGTCCGTTTTATCCGTGATCGCCGGAATGTAATAACCGATTTCCTTGGGCTGCATCGGATTCCGCACGTCCAGCGCGCGTACGCCGGCGTTGAAAAACGCCAGAAACAGGATGCGGTTGTAGTAGATCGGCGTCATATTCTCGTTCGACGAATGCGCGCCGAAGCGCCCCCCGGCGCTGCAGAAATTCCCGCTCGCTTCCGGCACCGTCCACGTGGAAACTCCCACCGACTTCGACTCCTGCGTGATATCGACGAACCGCACCATCTGCCGGTACTCCTGGCATTCGTTGGCCACCGTTTCGCCCACCAGCGCCACGAAGTCTTTCTGTTCGCCTTTGCTCTGCTTGGTGAATTCGGTCATCGGAACCTTCATCATGGGGAACGCGGTGTGCGCGCCTACGTCGTCCGGGTAGTCCACTCGCGCCACCACCGGGTATTTGAGGTTTTCGTCCGTCGGCTCGGCCGGGCCTTTCAACAGCTTTTCGCGATCGACAATCTCCAGCACTCCATCGCGCGAATTGCCGTACGCGAAGTAGACCCGGTTGCCTTTCGGCCCGGTGGACATCGGCCCGTGCATGTCTTCCGGCGTCTGCCCGCGCGCGCCTGGCTGTTGGCCCGGCAGGCCGAAATTGCGGATGAACACCGGGTGTGCCGGGTCGCTCAGATCGTAAATCTGCGCCATGCGTTTCGCGCGCCAGTTCGGCGCGCCCGAAACCAGGTATGCGATGCCGGTGTCGCATTCCCACCAGCTTTTATGCGTGTCGCGCAGCCCGCTCACTACCACCGTCAGCCGCGACGGCTTCGCCGGATCCGTCACATCCCAGATCTCATGCGCCGAGCTGCCGAAGCTGCGCAGGATGTAAAACTTGCTTTTGTCGGCGTGCGGCAAATCCGCGCCGCTGCACGCGCGCACCATCTGTGCTCCGCCGGCTTCTCCGCCGCCCCCGCCTTCTCCCGGAATGTGCGCGATGTATTTCGGATGCTTGGCGTCGGTCACATCCAGCACCGAAGTCCCGTTCGGCTCGTCTTTCCCCGTGAGCGGATTCGGCTGCACGCCGGCGTGATGACCCACGTACGCAATCCACCGGTTGCCTTGCTTCTGGATCACCGGCTGATACGCGCTCCGCGCCTGCAGGTCGTTATAGCCGACCAGCTCCATGTTGCTCTTTCTGTCGGCCGCCAAAGCCGGCCTCAGCAGCCCGCCCAGCGCCAGGCCGAGTGCTGCGTAGTGTCGAAGCGTCATGTCCCCTCCCACTCGGGATTCCTGACGAATATATCAAATGACTCCGGTGTGGGACACTGCCGGCGCTCAGTGATAAGATCAATGGCCATGATTACCTTGAAAGTTCGCGTGCTCGGAATGGCCGCGGCATGCGCCCTGCTTCTTCCCGCCGGCCTGCACGCCGCCGGGTGCAGTCAGATGACGCCGGACGCGACCGACGCCGTCATTGCCGCGCCGCAGAATCATAAGGTCATCCTGGAAAACGACACGGTGCGCGTGCTGGAAGCCACCGTCCCGCTCCATAGCCGCGAAGTGCCGCACACACACTTCTGGCCGAGCGTGTTCTTCGAGCAGACCTCTCCCAAAAACGAGCCCTGGAAGACCGTGACCATCCGCTGGTCCAAGGGCGGCCCCAGCAAGGGTTTCGACAGCAGCGATCGCGACCGCCACAATCTCTTGATTGAGCTCAAAAAGACGGATTGCCGCCCCGCGACCCCTGTCGACCTGCCCGCCACCGATGCCGTCAAAATCCACGACCCCAATATGACCGTGGCGCTCGAAAACGACTATGTCCGCGTCCTCAGCGTGCGCGTTCCGCCCGGCGAAAAAGAACCCTGGCACACCCACACCTGGCCGGCGGTAGTCGTTTATTTTCACTTGCCGCCCTCGCAGCGGCTTTCCCCCGACGGCAAGAAGACGCCCCGCGCCGAGCTCAAAGAGCTGCAAGTCACCTACGACGCCAACAGCCAGCCCCTGCACTCGGTCGAGAACCTCGGCAAGGAATGGTATCAGGCCTACCGTGTCGAGCTGAAGCCGGTTACTGCCGTAGCCGTCGCGCGGAATTGATATGATGCTAAGAGAAGAACAGCTATGAAACGGGTTCTTCTCATCCTCGCCATCTGTGCGGCCGCCGCTCCGGCGCACGACATCATTACCACGCCAATCACCTTTGATCGCGAAATCGTGCGCATCCTGAACGACCGCTGCAACTCCTGCCATCACCCGGATGGACCGGCTTTTTCGCTCATGACTTACTCCGATGCACGGCCCTGGGCGGTCGCCATCAAGGAAGAAGTGCTGGCGCGGCGCATGCCCCCCTGGGGTGCCGTCAAAGGCTTCGGTGATTTCAAAAACGATCAGGCGCTTACGCCCGAGCAGCTCGAAGTAATCACAAGCTGGGTCGATGGCGGGGTTCCCGAAGGCGAAGATAAAGATCTGCCCCCTGCGCCGAAATTTCCCGACAAGCCCGCCATCGAACATCACAAAGGCGAGATCGCCGTGAGCGGCGAAGTCCAGCTCGCTCGTCCCTTGATCCTCGGCGGCCTGGTGCCCGACCAGGTGCCCGATAAATCGGTTTTCCAGGTGACCGCCGAGCTTCCCGACGGGTCGGTCCTGCCGCTGCTCTGGATGGAGGAGTATAAGCCGCAGTTCGCGCACCCGTATATCTTGCGCGCTCCGCTGGAACTCCCGAAGGGCACTACGATTCACGGCGTGCCCGACGGCGCGCGCATTCTCCTCGAACCCGCGGCGGCGCCGGAAACAACGGCTAAGACCGAGTAAGCCGCAACACTACAGCGAAGCGCTCACGCCGTCGCTCTCATCCAGCCACTCGAGTGCCGGTTGTTTACGGCTGCTGCGCGCGTAGCTCTCTGGGAATTTCTTGCTCATTCGGAAATAGGGCTCGAGCCGCTCCAGCGTGTTGTGCATGCTGCGCTGGATATGCTGTCGCATCGCTTCCGCGGCCGCTTCCGGTTGGCGCTGGCCGAGCGCCTCCAGCAGTTCCTGATGGTGCCGATGCGGCGCGCCATCGGCCGGCGGCATCGGGCTGGAGCAGAGCCAGGTCGACGAGAGCGCGCACGTACGGTCGATCGCTTCGCAAAGGGCAGGGCAGCGCCCGCATTCCGCGATCCGCCGGTGTAATTTCTCATGCAGCCGCAGGTACACAAACCGGTTCCCGCCGGCGCGCTGCGACAGCGCATCGACGCGCCCGGCCAGCTTCAGCAAGTCGCTCGCTTCCTCCCGGCTGGCCGTTTCCGCGAACAGACGCGCCGCCTGCATCTCCAGCGCTTCGCGCACCAGGTAGTTTCCGCGCACGTCTTCGCGCGTCGGGATCCGCACCCGCGTGCCGGCCCGTGGACGGCTTTCGACCAGGCCTTCGTGCTCCAGCCGCAGCAACGCTTCCGACATCGGCAGGAAGCTCATTCCGAGTTCCGCCGCCAGCTTCCGCCGCGAGATTACCTGGCCAATGCTGAGTTCGCCGCGCAGGATCCGCTCTCTCACCACCACATAAGCTTCCCCGGCCAGACTGGAGCTTTTTGAAGGGTTGGGCATCGTGGAATTTCCCCGTCCGAATGCCAGTAGTGTAGCACTGGATACGCGCCCGGTGATATATCCCATACACATGCAGCCTGCATCCCTATACGGAAATCTTCGTAGCGTCCGCGAAGGCGCTTACGCAAAAATCGGGTTCTAAGTGGTATCCGTGACGTCTCCCGGTCCGTCCAGCCCGTTACAGTCTGTTCTTCGACAGAAACAAATCACCCGATACCTGTAACATCCGGAATCATGGCGATGGCGGTGGAGGAACGGCTGACGCAGCTTTGGGAGACGCCGCACACGCTCTACGGCTGGTTCTCCACGGTCGACCACAAGCAAATCGGAAAACGCTACCTGGTCACCGCCATGGCGTTCCTGATCGTCGGTGGGCTCGAGGCGTTGGTGATGCGGCTGCAATTGGCGCGAGCGAATGCCACCCTGCTCACGCCCGAAGCGTACAACCAGATTTTTACGATGCACGCCGTCACCATGATCTTCTGGTACGCTTCGCCGATTCTCTCCGGCTTCGCGGTGTACTTTGTGCCGCTGCTAATCGGGGCTCGCGATATGGCCTTCCCGCGCCTCAATGCGTTCACTTACTGGTCCTATCTATTTTCCGGGCTGCTGTTATATGGAAGCGCGTTGATCGGCCAGTCCCCGCACGGCGGATGGTTCGCATATGTTCCTTTTACCGACAGCACTTATTCGCCCGGCCTGGGAATGGATTTCTACGCGCTCTCATTGCTCTTCCTGACCATCTCGACCGAGGGCGGCGCGATTAATTTCATCGTCACGATTTTCCGGCTGCGCGCGCCGGGAATGACGATCAGCAAAATGCCGCTGTTCCTCTACAGCACGTTGACGATCTCTTGCGCGATCGTGCTGGCGCTCCCGTCATTGACCGTGGGCTGCGTGTTTCTCGAGGTGCAACGGCAATGGGGATTTCACTTCTTCGATGTCGCGCACGGCGGCGCACCGTTGCTGTGGCAGCAGCTGTTCTGGATCTTCGGCCATCCCTGGGTCTACGTCATCTTCCTTCCGGCCACCGGCATGGTCTCGATGTTGCTGCCGGTGTTTTCGCGGCGGCCGATCGTCGGGTATCCATATGTCGCGCTGTCGACGGTTTTGACCGGCTTAGTGGGCTTCGGTGTGTGGGTGCACCATATGTTCGCTGTCGGTATGTCGCAAATGGGAATGAGTTTCTTCAGCGCGGCCAGCATGACGATCTCGATTTTCAGTGCGGTGCAAGTCTTTGCATGGCTGGCGACGGTCTGGACCGGCCGCGTCGTGCCCACGGCTTCGTTCAAATTCGCGATGGGATTCATCGCCCTGTTGGTGATCGGCGGCTTAAACGGAATCGTCACCGCGGTGATTCCGGTTGACTGGCAGGTTCACGATACGTACTTTGTCGTGTCACATCTTCATTACGTGCTGGTGGGTGCCAACGTGTTCCCGGTAATCGCCGGCTTTTATTACTGGCTGCCGAAGATCACCGGACGCTTGATGGATGAACGCCTCGGCACCTGGAGCTTCTGGGTTTCCTTCATTGGCATGAACCTGACTTTCTTTCCGATGCACGTGCTGGGCATCGAGGGAATGACGCGCCGCATATATACATTTTCAAGCGGCCTTGGTTGGGATTCGATGAACGAGCTGGCCACCATCGGAGCATTCGTTCTAGCGTTCGGCATTCTCCTCAGCGTTATCAATTTCTTTTCCAGCCTGACCGGCGGCCGGGTTGCCGGCAAGAATCCGTGGAATGCCGATACTCTCGAATGGTCGACGGAATCACCACCGGCTGTTTACGGGTCGGTTCACATTCCCACTGTAGTCTCCCGCCACCCGCTGTGGGACAACTACGAGGAAGAAAAGGACCCAAACGACGCGCGGGTTCTCGATCAAAGCCGCCTGACACTCTCGAGCACCCCGTTGGATGCCAAGCCGGCCGCGCTGGCGTATATGCCCGCCGACTCTCTGTGGCCTTTCCTGTTCAACCTCGGAATGACGCTATTTTTTGTAGCGCTGATTATTAAATGGCTATGGCTCGCACTGGCCGGCGTAATCGCGATGCTGGTGTTTAACGCGGTCTGGCTATGGCCCAGACCGATGAAGAGGCCCGCATGAGCACCATCGCACTCGATCGACTGCCGCCGGAAGTGGCCAGTCATCCGCCTTTGGTGACGACTCTCGATGAGCGGCGCGGCACGGCCGGCATGTGGCTGTTCATTCTCACAGAGGCCGCGCTCTTCATCCTTCTGTTTTTTTCCTATTTTTATTTGGCCCAGGGAGGCTGGCGTTGGCTCGGTGAGGAGCCGCCGAAGCTGCGGCTCGCCATTCCCATGCTGGTCGTCCTATGGATCAGCAGCGCGGTTCTGCATTGGGGCGAGCGGCAGGTGAAAGCGGCGCGCTACAGCAGGGCGCGCACCGGCTTGGGGTTGACCATTCTGCTCGGCGTAATCTTTCTGGTGATGCAGGCGTTCGAGTACATGGATCACCTCAAAACGCTCACGCCCCGAACGAACGTATACGGTTCTATTTTTTACACCATCACCACGTTTCACGCCGCGCACCTGATTCTCGGCTTGTTGATGCTCTGTTATGCCCTGGCTCTTCCGCAATACGAGCCGGTCAATCATCCGCCGCACCGGCCGTATCACAACACGGCGTTGTATTGGCACTTTGTCGATTTCGTATGGTTTTGGATCATCATTTTTCTGTATATCGGACCGAACATCCGGTGACCTATGCCTGCACAAGTCGCTTCTGATCCTCCGAGCCGCATCAGGCCGCGAAGCTTGTGGTTCGGAACCATCGCAGCCGCCGTGGCATGGGCCCTCCATGGTGTCATTTGCGAAGTCATCTCGTCGGAAGCATGCCGGAACGGGGTTGGGAACATCTGGTCGCTATCGCCGCTGGGCGTGCGCTGGTTACTGGCGGGCATCACGATCGTCTTTCTTGTGATCGCCGCCGTCGGCGGTATTACGTCGTTTCGCAACTGGATTCAAGTGGCCGAGCACCATGACCTGGTGCACGCCGAAGGGTTCGGCCGGGAGCAGTTCATGGCCTTGGGAGGCATCTTCGTAAGCGCGGCCTTCGTGATTGGGATCATCTGGGCCGGTCTCCCTTTGATCTTTCTCGATATATGCATGAAGGCTCGCTGAAATTCGGATTCTCTGCCGCGGTTCTGATTGCGTGGGCGATGATTGCGGGATGTACCGGCGACCGCGATCCCGGCGTCCGCTACCGAATCGCAACCGGCGGAGTGGCCCAGCGAGGCCACAGCGTCATCCTCGATAAGCACTGCGGATCGTGCCACACGATTCCCGGCGTGAGCGACGCCAAAGGCGTGGTGGGGCCGCCGCTGATGTTTTTCGGCCGCCGGACTTTTATTGCGGGCCAGTTGCCGAACAATCCCGACAACCTCGTGCGGTGGATCCGGAATCCGCAATCGGTGGAGCCCGATACCGCCATGCCCGACCTGGGGTTGACCGATCAGCAGGCGCGCGATGTCGTCGCCTACCTGTACCAGCTTCGATGAGGAGCGCAATGAAACCTGGAATTCACGTCTCTTTCGCCATGAGTTGGGCGGCGGCGGTTTTTCTCAGCGTGGGATGCGGCCGCCAACCGCAAGTCGTGAACGCACAAACTGCGACTAACGTGCCGGCCATCGCGCCCGGCGTCCGCATGGCCAGCCCTCTGCCGAACGGCGACTGGGAAATGCCGTCTGGCGATTATGCGAATACCCGCTTCAGCACGCTGGACAAGATCAATACCGCTAATGTCGGCAACCTCAAGGTGGTCGCATCGATGACCACCGGCATTCCCCACGGCCACGAAGGCGGCCCGCTGGTAGTCAACAACACGATGTATGTGGTTACGCCCTTCCCGAATAACCTGATCGCGATCGATCTGAAAAATCCGAAGGGTCCGCTGAAGTGGGTCTACCATCCTTACCCTGATTCGCGCGCGGTGGGCATCGCCTGCTGCGACGTGGTGAACCGCGGCGCCAGCTACGCCGACGGAAAAATCATCTACAACACGCTCGATGATCACACTGTCGCGGTCGATGCCAACACGGGAAAGGAAGTCTGGCGCGCGACCGTGGGCGATATGAACATCGGCGAGACCGTTACCTCCGCGCCGCTGATCGTGAAGAATCACGTGATCGTGGGCGACAGCGGCGGCGAACTTGGTGTTCGCGGCAAGGTGATCGCGCTCGATCTCAAAACCGGCAAAGAAGCGTGGCGCGCGTATTCCAGCGGCCCTGATAACGAAGCGCTGATCGGCCCTGACTTCAAGCCTTTCTACAACAAGGATCGCGGCAAGGATCTCGGTGTGACTACCTGGACCACCGACCAGTGGAAACTCGGCGGCGGCACGCAATGGGGATGGATCTCGTACGATCCCGAGCTGAACCTGATCTTCTACGGCACCGGCAACCCCGGCGTTTGGAACGCGGATCAGCGTCCCGGAGATAACAAATGGTCGTGCACGATTTTCGCGCGCAATCCGGACACCGGCCAGGCCAAGTGGGCCTTTCAGATTAATCCCCATGATTCGCGGGATTACGACGAAATCATGGAGAACATCGCCGTCGACATGGATTGGGGAGGCCGCATGCGGAAGCTTCTGCTGCACCCGTCTCGGAACGGTTTCATGCTGGTGCTGGATCGCGAGACGGGTGAGCTTCTATCGGCTCAAAAATTCGAAGCGTCCACCAATTGGGCGAGCGGCTATGATCTGAAGACGGGTCTTCCCATGGAGGACCCTTCCAAACAAACCCACCAGGGAAAAACAACCGAGGACATTTGTCCCTCCTCTACGGGCGGCAAAGAGTTCGTGCCGTCCTCATTTTCCCCGCGCACCGGCCTCCTCTATATTCCCGCGCACAACACCTGCATGAGTTACGGCGGCGTGAAAGCCGGCTACATCGCGGGAACACCATACCTGGGCGCGAGCGTCAAGATGAAGCCGGGCCCCGGCGGTTTTCAAGGTGAGTTCATCGCCTGGGATGTCAAAAATTCGAAGCCGGTATGGAGCATCAAGGAACCGGTGCTGCCGGTTTATAGCGGCGTTCTGAGCACGGCCGGAGACGTGGTTTTCTACGGGACCATGGATGGATATTTCCGGGCCGTGGACGCGCGCAAGGGCAATGTCCTCTGGCAGTACAAAACGTCGTCCGGTATCGTCGGCAATCCGATGACTTACATCGGCCCCGATGGCAAGCAATATGTGGCCGTCTACTCCGGCGTCGGCGGGTGGATGGGGGCGGTTGCGTTTCCCGATATCTCGGCCGATGACGATTACGCGGCGCTCGGTGTGGTGGGCGCCATGAAACAGATCAAGAATTATACGGCGCCGGGCGGAACCTTGTATGTCTTCGGTATGTAGCACGATAGTCGCGGTGTGCACCTGCCTGGGTCTGGCAACGGCGGCCGACTTGCATGTCTGCTCCGATCCCGACAATCTCCCCTATTCGAATCGGCAGCAGCAGGGATTCGAGAATCAACTGGCCGCGATGACCGCGCGCGACCTGGGCCGAACCGTGAAGTATGTTTGGATCCCTCAGCGCGGACCGTTTTTCAAAGCTCTCCAGCAAGGCGCCTGCGACATGGTCATGGGCGTGCCGACGGACTTTCCGGCGGCCCTGACCACCCAACCGTATTACCGATCCACTTACGTGTTTGCGTCTCTCCGCTCGAAGCATTTGAACATCCGCTCGTTCGACGATAAGCGGCTAAAGACATTGCGAATCGGTCTGCAGATTGTCGCAGAAGGGGATGGCGATGTGCCGCCGGCCCAGGCGCTGGCGCACCGCGGGATTGTCAGCAACATTTCGTGGTTCCGGCTCAACCGGAATTTTTTGGGCGCGCACCGGCCCGCCAGTCTGCTCGATGCCGTGGAGAAGGGCGATATCGACGTGGCGATTGTGTGGGGTCCGATTGCGGGCTCGTACGCCCGAACCGCGAGTGCGCCGCTTGCATTAACTCCGGTGTCGCCCCAAGCCGAAGGCGACACTCCATTTGCGTTCAATATCTCGATGGGAGTGCGGCCCGGCGATACGAATCTGAAAGCGGCGCTGAACAGCATGATCCGCGGGCGCCGCGATGAAATCCGCCGTCTTCTTGATCAGTTTGGTGTTCCGGAGGCGCCGGCGAACAGGTGAACCATATGGAGAGACGAATTCCTCTCGCAATCATGATCTTGGCGGCTGCCGCGCTGTGCGGCTGTCAAACAGAGCCGTCGGAAGTGGCGGCGGCCGGAGCTTCTCCGGCCGTGGAAGTGCCGGTTGGCCCTATTCCCGGCCCGGCGACGCAGGGGCCTGGAAGGACGAATCCTTACGGCCAGAATCCGGTGGCCCTGCGGGAAGGCCGGCAACTCTTCGTTCAATACAATTGCTCGGGTTGTCACGGAGGCCACGCGGGCGGCGGCATGGGGCCGAGCCTGCGCGATCCGGTATGGATCTATGGCAGCTCCGACGCGCACATCTTCGACTCCATCGCGGAAGGCCGTGCCCACGGAATGCCTGCGTGGGGCACGCAGATTCCGCAGGAAGAAATCTGGCAACTGGTCGCTTACATCAAGTCGATGCGCACGCCGAATGAGCCGGAGGCGCCGGAGTAAATCATGCGCGCTGCCAGTGTCACCGCCGCGCTCTCGTTCGCACTGCTGACCGGGTGCGGCCACCCGCAATCGATGTTCGCTCCCGGAGGGCCGGCCGCGGACAATCTCGCAAACCTCGGCTGGTTCGTATTCATTCTCTTCATCGTGGTTGCGGCGATCATGTGGGTGTTGCTGGGCTGGGCGGCGTTCCGCCGCCGCGGCACGCTCGAAGAGCATGCACCCGTAGATGTGGGCGGCGGCCAGCCCTGGATCCTGATCGGAGGCTTTGCCATTCCGTTTGTCATTCTGGCCGCGGTATTTGTCGTCGGGCTCGATGCCATGGCGGAGTTTCCGCTCGAAGGACCGCACGAGACAGTTCCCGCCGATATTCGAGTGACCGGGCATCGGTGGTGGTGGCAGGTGAACTACATCAAAGGGCAGCTCGATCAGCAGGTTACCACCGCTAACGAAATCCACATTCCCGTGGGCCGGCCCGTTGATATCGATCTGACGTCGGATGACGTGATTCATTCTTTTTTCGTCCCGCGCATTCACGGAAAGGTGGATCTGGTCCCGGGACAGACGAATCGCATCCGGATCCAGGCGAACCAGCCCGGTGTCTATCGCGGGCAGTGTGCGGAATACTGCGGGGCGCAGCACGCCCATATGATTCTGTTGGTCGTCGCCGATTTACCGGCGCAATACGACGCGTGGATGGCTCGCCAGATCGCTCCCGCGGAGGCGCCGGCCACCGAGCAGCAGCGGCGCGGCGAACAGCTGTTCCTGTCCAAGGCCTGCGTGCTGTGTCACACGATTCGCGGCACTCCGGCAGCCGCTACCGTCGGGCCTGACCTGACTCACATCGCCGGCCGCTTGGGTATCGCGTCCAACATGCTGCCCAATACCGCCGGGAACCTGGAGGCGTGGGTCACGCACGCACAATCGCTCAAGCCCCAGGCCGTGATGCCCGACGTGAATGAATTTACCGGCCAGCAGGCGAGAGACCTCGTTGCGTATTTGCAGCAGTTGCGCTAGTGCGGCAGGCTTCCAGCCGGCCCAGGGAAAGATTATGAGAAATCTGATTGCTACCGTAATTTTTGCCGCGCTCCCCGTTTGGGGAGCCGCGGATTGCTCGGCATTGCCCGGCGTTGAACAATTGAAATCGATGTTGGCCAAGGCGCCCGATTCGGGCGGCGACGAAGGCGGCCTGTTTCACGGACGCCGCGAATGGGCGGCCGTGGTCAATCGCGAAGGTCAGGTCTGTGCCGTCGCGGTGTCCACGGCCGACCCGGCGCAAGTCTGGCCGGGCAGCCTCGCGATCGCCAAAGCGAAAGCTTATACGGCGAACGCGTTCAGTCTCGATGACACCCCTCTCTCCACCGCCCGGTTATATACACTGACGCAGCCGGGGCATTCGTTGTGGGGCATCGGCGCTTCGAATCCTTTCGTGGCGGGCGACCTGGTGCCGCCTTCGCAAGGACCGGGAAACACCTATCCGCGAATCGAGGGCGGGCTGATCTCGTTCGGCGGGGGGCTGCCTCTGTATAAGAACGGGAAGATCGTCGGCGGCTTGGGCGTGAGCGGCGACACGGCGTGCGCCGATCATGAAACGGCCAAGCGCCTTCGCAACGCCGCCGGCATGAATCCGCCGGGCGGTATGCACGCCGACGACATCACGTTCCCGTCGGTCGACGGGCCCAGCATGTTTTCGCACCCGCTTTGCCAGAACACCTATCGCGACGGAAAATTCCTCGGCAACGAAGCTCTGCCCACGTTTGACCAGGGGCAACCAGGAGCCCAGGTCCCGACCGGTTCGGCCGAGCGCTCGGCCGAACGGAAGAAGAAATAGGCGCTGGATGTCCGCCTATGTCGCGCTGACCAAGCCCGGGATCACGTGGCTCATCGTGGCGAGCACCGCCATAGGTTATGTGTTCGGGGCGCCGGCGGGCTGCGGGTTTATCGATTTCGCGGCGCGACTCGATCTGTGGCGTCTTTTTCACACGCTGCTCGGCACCGCGCTGTTGGCTTCCGGCACCGCCGCGCTGAACCAGTGGTGGGAACGCGAAGATGACGCAAAAATGCGGCGCACCGCCGCGCGGCCGATCCCGTCAGGGGCGGTCACGCCGTCGCGGGCGCTATTGTTTGGAGTTGCGATCTCGCTGGCCGGATTCGGGGAACTGATTTTGGGCGTGAATCGCGCGTCGGCTGTGCTCGGCCTGGCGACACTGGCGACTTACCTGTTTGTCTACACGCCGCTCAAACGCCGCTCCTGGCTATCGACGGCGGTCGGCGCAATCCCGGGCGCCATGCCGCCTGTAATCGGTTTTGCGGCGGCCGGAGGATCGGCCGCGGCTTCTGCGGCCATGCTCTTCGCCATCCTCTTTCTCTGGCAGTTTCCGCACTTCTACGCCATCGCCTGGATGTACCGGGAAGATTACGCGCGCGCCGGAATTCGGATGCTGCCCGTGGTCGAGCCCGATTGCCGGTCCACCGCTCGGCAGATGCTGATCAGCTGTATTGCCCTGATGATCGCCAGCGTCGTACCCGCCGGACTCGGAGTTTCCGGTTTTTACTATGCGGCCGGCGCCTTGGCGCTTGGTTGCTGGTTGCTGTACTCGATCTTGCGGGTGAGCCGCGAAAGGACCCGGCTGCGCGCTCGCGGCGTGCTGCTTGGATCTGTCGTCTACCTTCCTGTGCTGTACTGCCTGTTGCTCCTCGACCGCTCCTGGTGAGTGTCTCCTAGCTCCTGACCGCCAGGGCGGCCTGCTTGAAGCGGTTTTCGGACGGCTTGGCGAGCCAGGAGAACGAAAAGCGCCTGGGTTCGGCGTCGGGGATGCCGGCAATCCGGCGCGCCATCCGGCCCAAGCGCTTCGACAGATCAGCGGAAGGAGCAAGCAGCTTCCCATCCACGTATGCTTCCGCCAGCGCGCCCCCGGCATCGGGCAGTTCGAAGCTCACCGGCACGCCCAGAATCTGAGCCATCTCGTCCCTGGTCACTTCGGCGCTGCGCGAGATCCGGTTGACGACGATCTTAACCCGTTCGCGGCCGAATCCGCGCTCTTCGAGGGCGCGCAGCATGTGCTGGCAGCGGTACAGCGCCGGCACGTCGAGGGTGGTGACCAGGAACAGCTCGTCGATGGATTCCAGGATTTTTCGGGTTGCCTGAGCCAGACCGCGGCCGAGATCCAGGACCACCCAGTCATATTGCGAACGGGCAAATTCCACGACGGCCTGAGGTGCTTCAGCGTCGTCAGGGGCATCCGAAGCGTCGCCCGGCGAGCAGATCACGTCCAAGCCGGGCGTATACTCGGAAACCAGCGCTTTCCAGTAACTGGCATCCAGGCGCGCGCAGTTGCGGATCGCGTCCTGCACGGTATACCCGGACCTGGTTTTCGTGAGGAAGCCGACCACGCCGTTGTCCAAGTCGAAATCAGCTAGTAACGTCGCTTGTCCGGTGTGCTGATGGAGGCCGGCGGCCACGTGGCAGGCCACGGTGGTGGCGCCGCAACCGCCTTTGGCCGAAACAAAGGCGGCGATCTTGCCGCGGCGCGTCGGTCCGTCCTGTTGCGCGCGGGTCTCGGACAGCCGCCGCAGCGCCTCGGTGAGATGGACCGTGGCGGGCGGGTAAACGTACTCGGCGGCCCCGGCTCGAATCGCGCCCAGGACGGTCTGCGGGTCGGTAGCGGCGCCAGCCACCACGATGGCCGGGGTTTGCGCCCAGGACGCCATCCGCGCGATGGCTGCTTCCAGGGATCCGGGAAAGACGTCCAGGCCGAGCAGCACGACGTCCGGTTTGGCCGCTTCCACTTGCTCGAGCCAGAGCTCCCAGTCGCAGCTTTCCGCCGGCTCCGCCACCACCTGGACGGGGAGCTCAGGGAGGCAGGCCTGGATCTCGGCGGCCAGGGCCGGGTCGTAAATACGCGTTGCGATCGTGAGCGGGCGGGCGGCGTGGTTGGTGGTCATCGTTTTTTCCTTAATTTTTCGTTGCTTTCACCCGGTAAAGCGGAAACGCCGGGGAATCGGGATCACAAGATTCGAATTTTTTGCAGGAGCACCGGACGGGCCTGGTTGTGCTACACTGACGCCCGAATCGATGGAAACGCGGGCTGAGGCGACAACATTACTGACATCGGCGACCCTGGGGGACGCCAAGGCCGCCGACCAGCTTGTGCCGCTGGTCTACGGGGAACTCCGGCGGCTGGCGGCCCATTACCTGCGCGGCGAACGCCCGGACCACACACTGCAGCCGACGGCCCTGGTCAACGAGGCGTACCTTCAGCTGATTGATCAAAAATCAAACCGATGGCAGAACCGCGCGCATTTTATCGGCGTGGCCGCGCAACTCATGCGGCGCATTCTGGTTGATCACGCCCGCGCTCACCGCGCGGATAAACGCGGCGGCCGGGACGTCAAAGTTCCGCTGGACGCGGCGCTCGTCGTGTCGCAGCAGCGTTCCGAGGAACTGCTGGTGTTAGACGAAGCATTGCAGCGGCTGGCGGTGCAGGATTTGCAACAGAGCCGGATCGTGGAACTGCGGTTCTTCGGCGGGCTGAGCGTCGAAGAGACGGCGGAAGTGCTGGGCATCTCAACCGCGACCGTGAAACGCGACTGGAGCGTGGCGCGGGCCTGGCTGTACCGCGAGCTTGCCAAGCTCTAGCGCGACGCTATTTTGGTTCTTTCGTGCCCAGATGCATCAGGTCTTTGTTGTTTTCCAGGCAGACGTACTCGTACAGGTCCCAGCCGGGGCGGAAGGGCACGCGGAAATTGGTGGTCCACGCCTTGGTGTACATCTGCGGATCCGTGATGGTGGCCTCGTACTCGAGGGTCAGATAATTCGGACGCCGGAATTTCTCTACGACGTGGAGGTCTTCGCTCGCGGGATGACCGACATAATCGAGCCAGGTCCGTCCGTTGAAGCCGATCGTGTCCACCACCAGGGTGTCGTTGCCTTCCCACGAGCCGATCGATTCTCCCAGCCAAGTGGGGTTGATCTTATCCGGCGCGGTGTGTTTGCGGCCATCCATGAAGATCTGCCGGTACATATGCGATGCGCCTTCATACAGGATCACCACGCGATCCGGCATTTGCAGGAACTGGAACGGGTACGGCGTTCCGGTGTAGCGCGGCACTCCGGGGGGCAGGCAATAGCCTTCCGGGTCGTCTTTGGAGTTGTTGGCGCGGCGCTCCTGGTAGAGCTTCAATCCGAGTTCCGTGAACGGCACGTCGACAGGATGTTCGACGTACTTTTTGTCGGCCCAGTCGAGGACCCAAATGGGAGCCCAGACACCTTTGCCGCCGAAGTCGACTTTTCCGTTGGCGAGCCGGGGTGTCGGCTTGGCCGAGTCCGCCGGAGGCGCCGAACCTTCCTGACCGAAGCCGATCGTGGCGAGGCCGAGTGTCAGCACACCGGCGGCCGCAAGTTTTGTGATCATGCGGCCATTATATCGCCGCGTTTATGCCTTCTTCAGCGGCAGGAAGCGGCGGACGCCGAGATCATAAACGGCGGCACCGATCAGGCCGCCGATGAGCGGGCCGACAATCGGCACCCAGAAGACCGGTGCGCCATCGGTGAGGCCGTTGTTCCTGAATCCCGCCACCACGGTGAAGAGGCGCGGGCCGAAATCACGAGCCGGGTTGATGGCGTAACCGTTGATTCCACCAAACGACATACCAATCGCCACCACCACCGCGCCGATCAACACCGGCGTCAGGTTTGCCTGCGGCGGCATATTGCGGTCGTCGATAAGCGCGAAAATCATCAGAACCAGCAGCGCCGTGCCGATGGTCTGATCCAGCAGTCCGGCGGAGACCAGTCCCTGATAGGGCGCGGTAGTGAAGATGCCCGCGGTTTTCACCAGGTTGGGGTCGAATGCATGAAACGCAGGGCGGAAATCCCAGTACACGACGGCGGCGCCCACAAATCCGCCGAGCACCTGGGCGATCCAATACGGAATCACTTTGCGCCAGGGAAAATCGCGAAAGACGGCCACGGCGAGAGTGACCGCGGGATTAATATGGGCGCCGGAGATCCGGCCGGCGATGTAGATGCCCATGGTGACGCCGAGGCCCCATCCGAAATTGATGTTCGTCCATCCGCCGTGCACGATCTCGCCGGGCACGCCGCTGGCGAACAGAACCACCATCGCCACCACGCCGTTGCCGAACATCATCAGGACTGCTGTCCCGATAAACTCCGCCACCAGTTCAGGCCACATGTTCGTCCATGATATCAATACCAGTTACGAATCCGGACCTCGATGCCGCTGCCTTCGAGCGCCTTGGCGAACGCGTTCAGGTCCGAGCCCATGTAGTGGTACGGATACACAATCGCGGGATGAAAGGCGCGGACGCCTTCGGCGGCCTCCTGCGGAGTCATGGTGTAGGGCAGATTCATGCACACGAAAGCCACGTCAATATTCTTGAGGCCTTTCATCTCGGAGGTGACTTCGGTGTCGCCGGAGAAATAGAACCGCTTGCCTCCGTAGGTGACGATATAGCCGTTGCCGCGGCCTTTGTCGTGAAACAACTGTCCGGCCGAAGGCCCGCGCTTGAGGTTGTACATGGCAATGGCTTCGATGCCGAACGGCCCGGCCGTAGTCTTCTCGCCGTTGCTCAGCACCTTGGCGCCGGCCACCTGTGCGGCCACGGCTTTCGGCGCGACGATCACAGTGTCCGCTTTTTTGAGCTTGTTGATCACCGGCGGCGCCAGGTGGTCGCCGTGAATATCGGTGATCAGGATGTAGTCCGCTTGGGGCAGGCCGTCATAGGATCCTTCCGCCGGGTCGATATAAAGCACTTTGCCGCCGGCCTGAATCACAAGGCTGGCGTGCTGGATGGGAGTCAACTGCAAGGCGCCGGCGGAGGTAGAAAAGCTTTCCGGCGCGGCCGCGAACGCCGCTGTCGCCGCCAGGGATAAAGCCAGAGCGTAACGAGTCATACAGCGGATTGTACATCACGACCGGTTCGGCGGTTGACGGGTACCGGGATTCCGAAGCGGCTGCCAGGCAGTGCATCCGCGCACATGGGCGCCGATAATATGCCTTGACACGTATATACGTGTAAGAGTATATCAGAAGAGTGGAGTCTGTTTTCGAAATCATCGCGGAACCGAACCGCCGGGCGATCCTGAGCCTCCTGGTTTCGTCCGAACAATCGGTGGGCGAGATCGAGAGGCAACTTCGGATGCCGCAGCCGACCGTATCCAAGCACCTGCGCGTGCTGCGCGACGCCGGCTTCGTGGAATCGACGGTGGATGCACAACGCCGGCTGTACCGGTTGAAACCGGAACCGCTGCAGGAGGTGGATGACTGGCTGGCGCCGTTCCGCCGGTTCTGGTCCGCGCACGTGGATGCGCTGGAACGGCACCTCGAGCGCATGGGGCAGCACCCAACAACCAAATCCACGCCAGCGAAAGGCAAGACAAGGAGACGAAAATGACAACGCGCGAGCAGTACACGCCGGGGCCTGCCAGAGGAGCGCAGGTGCGGAAGGACGGAGAGAAGTGGACACTCATTCTGGTCAGACAACTGCGCCACGCGCCGGAAAAGGTCTGGCAGGCGCTGACCGATCCGGCGCATGTGCGGGAGTGGGCGCCCTTCGTGGCGGACGGGAACCTGGGTACGGCAGGGGCGAAGGTGAATCTAACCTGGGTCGGCACGGGCAGGGCGACGGAAACTACCGTGACGCGGGCCGAGGCTGCCCGGCTGCTGGAGTACGGCGATATCCGATGGGAACTCGAGGCTGTCGGGGAAGGTACACGGCTGACGCTGTGGCACAGCATTGATCACCGCTTCGTGTCGTGGGGCGCCGCGGGGTGGCACATTTCCTTTGACGTGTTGGAGCGGCTGCTTGCGGGTGAGCCGATCGGACGCATCGCCGGCGGAGAGGCCATGCAGTCTGCCGGCTGGCAGCAATTGAAGGCTGAGTACGCCAAGCAGTTTGGCGTAGAGAACCAATAGAATGCCGCCCAGCTAAAATGACTGCGAACCGGAGCTGCTTATGAAGAAGCCTGTCGCCAACGAATCCGCTTCCGCATTCATCGACGCAAAGATCAAGGAACTGGGGGACTGGCGCGGGAAGATGCTGGCCAGAGTGCGCGCTCTCATCCACGAGGCAGACCCGGAGATCGTGGAGGAGTGGAAGTGGATGGGGACTCCGGTCTTCTCGCACGCCGGCATCGTCTGCACGGGCGAGACGTACAAGAACATCGTCAAGATGACGTTTGCCAGGGGAGCTGCGTTGCCGGACGCTTCCGGTCTGTTCAACTCGAGCCTGGACGGGAATGTCCGCCGCGCCATCGACATTCACGAAGGCGAAAAGATCAACGAGGCGGCCCTGCGGGAGCTCATCCGCGCCGCCGTGGCCCTCAATGTCACGATGAAGAACAAGCCGAAGCCGCGGCGGTCGAGCAGCAAGCGGACCGGCTAGCCGCGGGCTCCGGTATGCGCGAAGCTCAGGCGCGGGCCAACTGGATGAGCACGATCTCGGGCGGGCAGTTCAGGCGCACCGGCAGCAGCGAGCAGCCGACGCCGGCAGTGGTGTAGCCTTGCATGTTTTGATGCCGCCAGGGACCGAACGAGTAGGCGCGGGGGCACTCCGCCAACTGGATCAGACCGCCGATTCCGGGGAGCCGGATCTGGCCCGCGTGCGTGTGCCCCGTCAGGTAGAGATGGACGCCCGCATCGGAGGCTTCCTGGAACATCTCCGGCGTATGGGCGAGCAATAGTTTGAAGCCGCGCCTGGAAACGTTGCGCATCGCCCCCTGGAGGTCATCGCAGCCGTAGAAATGGGGATCATCGACGCCGGTTACCCACAGCGGAGAGTCGGACGGCCCGACCGCCACCGATTCGTTGATGAGCATGCGGACGCCCAGCGATTCGAGGCCGATCGCGATATCGGCGCAATCGTGATTTCCGAGAATGCCGATGACGCCGTGGTGCGAACGAATCGCGCTCAGGACGCGGCGCATGCGCGGATAGATCGGGTCGACTGGGCCGCGGATGTGAAAGCGGTAATCGCCGGTGAGCACGCACAGGTCCGCCTGCACGAAGGCCAGGCGCTCGGCCAGCACCTCAGCCAGCCCGTCGACGCCATCGATGTGGAAATCACTGAGATGCAGGAGACGAAAGCCTTCCAGCGCCGGAGGAAGGTTTTCAAATTCCAAGCGCACCTCGCGCACCACGGGCCAAAGGGCGTTCGCCAAGCCCCTGCGGTAGAGTCCGACGGCCTGTAAGGCGGCCTTGACTCCCCATTGGAGCAAGCGCTCATGGTGCAGGGCGATATCACCATGGCCGTGCGCTCGCGGGCCGCAACGGTGCTCGGCTTCAATCGCCCGCCGCCGCGCCAGACGCGGCTCCAGCCCTTGCCGGGGCTGGGTTTGATGACTGGATTGGAACGAGGTGGCCGTGTCACTATTATCGGTAGGAAAGGCCTGCGGGTGAAGTCATGCCGGTACCAAGCCGGTCCGTCCCAAACCGTACAAGTCGTTTCATCACAACGGATATACGGCGGTTTGATGGTTCCGGCGCGAGCTTTGGGGCTTCTCCGGATGCGGGCGGTTTCGTTACCAATCTTAAACCGGTACGTCATATTCCACAGGTAAATGGTTCAGGACGTGGCCGAAGCGGCAGGCGCCCGATTGACAACCCAAGCTGACACGCTAATCCGGGCCGCCCAGCGCGGTGACCAGGACGCCTTCGAGCAACTGGTCCGCGCCTACGACCAAAGTGTGCTTCGCCATGCCATGAACCTGCTGCGCTCCCCGGAAGAGGCCCGGGATGTGTACCAGGAGGTCTTTCTGAAGGTCTTTCGCAATCTGCACACCTTTCGCTTCGATTGCAGCTTTCATACCTGGCTGTACCGGATTGTGACGAATGTCTGTCTCGATCATTTGCGAAAACGCGGCGTGCGGAAGGAAGAGCCGGCCGTAGTGGAGACCGGCGAAGGGCCGGTGGACCGCATGGAAAATTTTGAAGAAGGTTCGGCGGTGGCCAACCCGGAACGCAAGCTGTGGAACCGCCAGCTGCAGGAGCGCATCGAGGAGAGCCTGCAGGAGCTGACGCCGCGCGAGCGCATGGTTTTCGAACTGCGCCACTATGACGGGCTGCGCCTGAAGAACATCGGCGAGATTCTGGGGACGACCGAAGACGCGGCCAAGAATTGCCTGTTCCGGGCGACGCAGAAAATGCGCTTGGCCTTGGGAGATTTCGTATGAAGTGCGACTCTGTTTTGAAGGTCATTCCGCTCTATTTTTATGGGGAGCTGAGTCCCGTCGAAGAGGACCAGCTGGAGCAGCATTTGCACGAGTGCGCCTCCTGTTCGCGCGAGATGGAACGGCAGCGCGGGCTGGCCGCGATGCTGGAGCGGCGGCAGGCGGAAGTTCCCTCGGGATTGCTCGAGGAGTGCCGTGCCGATCTCATAGCGGCGATTCAGGGAGGCGCCGGGGTGCCGGATCGAGCCTCCACCAGCCCCTGGCGTCTTTTTCTGAATGCGCTGTCGCACAGCTTGGGCGGGTGGGCGCGCTATCAACGGCCGGCAGGAGCGCTCGCTTTGCTGGCGATCGGTTTCTTTGCAGCCCGCGTCAGCAATAACAGGCAGCCGGCTTTGGACGCCGGCGTCGCGAGTCCGCCTTCGGACCAGAGTTTCGCCACCATCCGTTCCATTCAGCCGAGCCCGTCGGGCGGCGTGCAGATCGCCTTCGATGAGACCAGCCGGCGCATCGTTTCCGGCCCGATGGACGATCAACGGATCCGGCAGTTGCTGCTCGCGGCCACACGGGAGGATAATCCTGCCGTGCGGGTGGAATCGATGGATTTACTGAAGGGCCGGTCCGGCTCCGGCGACGTTCGCGACGCGCTGCTGAATGCCGTCGCCCACGATCCGAATCCGGGCGTTCGGCTGAAGGCCGTGGAAGGTTTGAAGCCGTTGGCCGCCGAGCCCGATGTGCGCAAAGTTTTGGCCCAGGTTCTGCTGGCCGATGACAACTCGGCGGTGCGCATGCAGGTGGTCGACCTGTTGGTGGAGCATCGCGATGACGCCATCGTGGGCGTGCTGCAGGACCTGATGCAGAAAGAGAATAACAGTTACGTGCGCCTGAAGTCGGAAAAAGCGCTGAAGGAAATGAATGCGTCACTGGGCACATTTTAAGAACGCCGGGCTGGCGGGCTTGGTCATGGCCGCTTTTGCGCCGGCGATCCTGGCCCAACCGGCGCTCGTGCGCGAAGGCAATCGTTGGGTGGAGACGATCACCGGCAGCGTGCCGGCGGGCGCGCGGTTGGTGATGAATTGTGAAGGTCCAGTGCATGTGGAAGGGGGAACGGCGGCCGATGGCAACTATACTGCCAAGCTGAGCGTCGCCGCCGCCAGCGAGGCCCAGGCGCGGCGCATTTTGGAGCGCAGCGCGATCCGGGTTGCCGGGAGCCAATTGGTTGTCACCTCCTCGGGCGCGGGTCGCCCGATCGAGCTTTTTCTGCAAACGCCGCGTTTGAGCGCGGCCGGGATCTCCACTTCCGAAGGTAAGGTGGAGGCCAATGGCGTCGATGGCCTGCTCACCGCGGAATCGGGCGGCGGCGATATCAAATGCAATCGCATCCGCGGGGACGCCCGGCTGACCACGCAGGGCGGTGATATCCAGGTTGGTGAAGTCAGCGGCGCTTTGCACGGCGCTACAGCCGGCGGCCGCATCACGGTCAAGAACGTGCGCGGTGATCTGGTCCTGCAAACGGCGGGCGGCGACATTGAAGTGGCTTCGGCCGGAGCCTCGGTGCGCGCCGATACGGGCGGAGGCGCGGTTCGCGTCAATAACGCGGGCGGGGCGGTCACAGCAACTACCGGCGGCGGACCTATCGTCGTCGGACGCGCGGGCGGCATTGTCATCACGCGCAACATGGCCGGGCCCGTGCAGGTGGGCGGCGCCCCGGGAGTACGCAGCGAGTCCGGCACCGGAGGGATTCAGCTCAGCAATATCGCCGGGTCCATGCGGGTTTCCACGGCGGTCGGCAGCATTATCGCCAGCCTGCTGGGATCCAGTCCCTTTTCGGATTCCTTCCTCGCGACCGGCAATGGGGATATCACGGTGATGATACCGTCCAATCTCGGCGTGACGATCCGGGCGGAAAACGATCTCGCGGATTCGCCGCGGCGCATTGTCTGCGATTTTCCCGGCGTTCCCGTGCGCATGCGCGGGATGCAGGTGGTGGCGGAAGGGCCGGTCAACGGCGGCGGCCCGCTGCTGCGCATCAGCGGGACCGGCGGCACGATTTTTATCCGAAAGCAGCAATAGGGGTTCGGTTATGAAACTGCGGATTCCTGCAATCATCGGTTTGATGGCGGCCAGCCTGGTGGCGCCCGGCGGCTTTGCCCAAAGCGCGCGGCGCGTCATCGTACAACATCCGGGCACGAGCTATCTCGGGATTGGCGCGCTGGAAGTCACTGCCGAGCGCGCCAAGGCGCTCAACCTGAAGGAGGACCGAGGGGTCGAAGTCGCTCACGTGGAGGACGACAGCCCGGCTGCCAAGGCCGGCATCAAAGAAGGCGACGTGGTTCTGGAGTATAACGGCGAAAAAGTGGAAGGAGTCGATCAATTCATCCGACTGGTTCACGAGACTCCTCCCGGACGCGAGGTGAAGATGGCGGTATGGCGCAACGGCAAACCCGAGAGCCTGACGCTGACGGTGGGCGCGCGGCGCGGGACCGTGATCGAAACGCCGGGCGGGCCGGTGACCATTCCGCCGATGCCGCCAATGCCGCCGATCGATATTCCCCGTTTTGAAATGTCTTACCAGAGCCCGTTGATCGGCATCGAGGGCGAATCGCTGGCTCCGCAGGGTCAACTGGCGGACTTCTTCGGCGTGACCGACGGCGTCCTGGTGAAGAGCGTGATTCGCAACTCGCCGGCGGAGCGAGCGGGACTCAAGGCCGGCGACGTGATCGTGAAGGTGGACAACTCGAAAGTAACCAGCCCGCGCGAAATCACCAGCGTGCTGCGCTCTTACCGGGACAAAGGCACGTTCACGGTGACAGTAGTGCGTAACAAGAAAGAGATGCCGCTAACGGTTACGCTGCCGGGCCGGAACGGACGGGTCGATCCGCCGGTAGCGCCGGCGTCGCCGGCTTAGCCGCGGCGGGCGCGGCCGAGGATCTCCTCGACCACGGCCGTTTTCGCGTCGGCGTAATTCTGCGCATGTTTCCATTCCTGCTCCGCCAGGACGCGCTTGGTCCGCTCGTAAAGATCGCGATCCGCCGGATGGCTGCGCAGCCAGTTGCGAAACAGCAGCATGCGATCGATTTCCGAACAACCGGCCGCGAAGAGGTGAAGATGCACGGCAGCGCCGGGCCGCTTGAGCATGCGATGCTGATGCCATTCGATTTCGCGGATGCGCAGCACATAACCGGCGCGCTCCAGGTCCGGTACGTAGTTCAATTCATGAGCGGGATCGGCGACACCCAATACGATGTCGATGATCGGTTTGGCCGCGAGCCCCGGCACCGATGTGGAACCGACGTGCTCGATACGCTGCGCGCGCGCACCGAGCGAGTCTCGAATTCGCGCCGCTTCCCGCTCAAACAATTCCGGCCAGTGCGGATCGGAATCTACGATCAGGATTTTATCTGATAGCGGCCGCAACTCTCCAATCGTGCGATTGCGAATTTGCGCGTCGGTCAGAGGAGGAGGCTGCGTGGTGTCTGACATTTGTCCTTTAGTACTTATTCTCGCCCGCTGCGGAAGACCTTTACAACGAGAAGATTAACCGTGAACTGCAACTGCGGAGTTCCAGTACAGCGAACGAGCAGAATGGTACTGCGGGCGCATTCGTCTAGATCAAATCCCTGTTATTCTGCGGGAACCATGTCGGTGAAAATCCCTTGGATCTGCGACACGTGCGGCGCGGCGGGTGAAATTGATGCGATCTTGCCCGCGGCCAGCATCGAAGGCCTGACTATCGAAGGGGCGGCATCGGCTACGTTTGACGCTTTGTACGCCTTCCCTCATCACCACCCCGTGCGGTTTTGGACGGAGACCGTTTAGCCGCGATCGGGAAGCTTCCGGGTAAAAAAATCGCTCGCGTCCGCGCCAAAGGTGATTGACATCCGTCATCGCAAGTGCTAGGTTTTTAGCATATGCTAAAAATACAGCATCTGGCGGTTGTATGGCGTTGACCGGCTTGAGCCGCCGCGAACGGCAGATCCTCGACATCCTCTACAGCCAGGGCCGCGCCAGCGCCGCCGAAGTTCTGGCCGCTCTACCCGACCCGCCCAGCTACTCCGCGGTCCGGGCCATGCTGCGGGTATTGGAAGAGAAAGGTCACGTGAAGCATCAAGCCGAAGGGCTGAAGTACGTCTATGTCCCCGTTATCGCTCCGGACCGAGCGAGGCGCTCCGCCATGAAACACCTGCTGGAAACGTTTTTTCAGGGTGCACCCGAGCAGGCGGTCGCGACGTTGCTGGATGTTTCCTCGCGGCGCCTCACGACGGAAGAGTTAGATCGCCTGGCTGTGCTGATCGAGAAGGCCCGAAAGGAGGGCAAATAAAATGGGGTCGCCGGATCAGAGTTTTTTCCTCATTCTGGGGCTGAAGGTCACAATGATCCTGGCGGCCGCGGGCGCCGCGGCACGCGCGCTGAGCCGCCGGTCGGCCGCGTTGCGGCATCTTGTCTGGACGTCGGGTTTGCTGGGGGCGCTGCTGTTGCCTGTTCTCTCCGTTCTGGTGCCGCGGTGGACGGTAAGCGTTCCTCCGTCGATTCCCGGATCGGGTGTGGTTTTCCGAAGTGCCGCTACGCCCGCGGCGTATGCGACGGTCGCCCACAGGCGGAACGCAGCCGCGCCGCCGCTCGCGCCGGCGGGTTCAGGCGGGCCAAAATGGCCTGTGCTGCTCTGGGCGTGTGGTGCCGTACTTTTCTTCATACAGCTCGCGTGGGACTTCTGGAGAGTGGCGCGTCTGCAGCGTACCGCCCCCGCGTTCCCTGGTTTCGATCTTTCGCTCTGGATGCGAGCGTTCGGAATGCGGCGCCCGGTGAAATTGCTGCGCCTGCGCGCCGGGTGCATGCCGATGGCATCCGGAGTGTTCCGGCCGGCCGTTCTGCTCCCGGCGGATGCGGTTTCATGGAGCGGTGAGCGGCAAAGAGTGGTGGTGTTGCATGAGCTCGCGCATATTCGGCGGGGAGACGTGGCGATGCACTGGATGGCCCGGGCGGCGTTGAGCCTGTATTGGTGGAATCCGCTGGCGTGGATCGCGTGGCGCGGATTTCTGAAGGAACGCGAATGCGCCGCCGACGACATGGTCTTGAACACGGGATCGCGGGCCTCTGATTATGCCGGGCATTTGCTGGAAATCGCCCGGAGCCTGCAATTGCCGGCGCTGCTCGGATCCGGGGCGCTCGGCATGGCGCGGCGGTCGCAACTCGAGCGGCGGCTGGCTGCGATTCTCGATTCCGGCGCGGATCGCCGGATGTTGCGTCCCGAATCGGTAGCTCTGGCCGCGGTCCTGGTGATAGCGGCGGGAACTCCGTTCGCAGCGCTTCGAGCCCAGGACCGGACCGCCACACTGCCCGCGGATGTCGACGCCACGATTCGCGCCGCAGCCGCGCAGAAGAATTCCGAAATGGTAGAGAGCGCAGCCAAGGCCGCCGAACTCTTGCAGCAATACGACCTCGCCCGCCGCCTGCTCGACTCATCGCTGACGATCCGCGCCGGGAACTCTGGTTCGCAGAGCGTGGAATATGGCGTAGGCCTCGTCAAACTCGGTGATCTGGAGCGCAGCCGCGGGAATCTCAACGAGGCCGACGCGTTCTACACCAAGGCAGTTTCCGTGTTGGGCAGCCGGCCCCAAGCCGCGCCCGCCCTGATTCATCTAGGCAGCTCGGCTTGGAAAGCGACGAAGGACCCCCAGTCGGCGCGCGATTTCTTCCAACGTGCCCAGGCGGCCGATCCGGCTCATGCAGGACCTGCCCTGATGTGGATGGCGTTGATTGAGAGCGACGCCGCCCAGGCGGAGGACCTGTTCAAGCGGGCGCAGGCGCTCGCGTTTCCCGGCTCCGCCGAGCAGGCTCTCACGATGGAGCTGTTCTCTTCGTTTTTGGCGCGGCAGAACCGGGCGGAAGAAGCCAAATCGATGCAGGAGCAGGCTCGCTCCGCGCGGATCCGGCTGGGCGCTCAATCCGTGGAAGTGCGGCGGCCCTCCGGCGTCACCGCGGTTGAGATGGGCCCCGGGATTGCGGCCCCAAAACTTCTGTTCAAAGTGGAACCGCAGTATACGGAAGAGGCGCGACTGGCCAAATATGAGGGCACCGTGGTCGTTTCAGCGGAGATCGGCGCCGGCGGCCAGGCGCAGAGCATGCGGGTGATTCGCGGCCTCGGGCTCGGATTGGAGGAACAGGCGCTGAAGGCCATCGGCCAGTGGAAATTTCAGCCCGCTATGAAAGAGGGCCGGCTCATTCCGGTGAAGGCTACTATTGAAGTGAATTTCCGGCTTTTGTGAACCGGTCCAGGTGCTGAAGCGTGCGTCCCCGGCCGCCGGGATTCCGGCCTACAGCTTCTTGCCGATGACCGCGTAGTCGAGGCCGCCGAAAAATGCATCGCGAAAATCGGTCGGCAGGCTGGCGAGCGTGGGCATGGTCTCCAGTGCCGGCGAGAGGCGGCGCACTTCGATGCCGCCGATGCCGAATTCCTCCAGGTAAAACATCAGCAGCGGATGCGGGATGGGTCGAGTGTGGGTCGGATCGAGGTAGAAATGCGTGGCGAAAATCGCGAGACACTCGGGATTGGGCGTTTCGATCGCAATCACGCCGGCCGGCGCCAGGCGGCTCGCCGCCAGCTTGATCATTTCGGGCAGCCGTTCCGGCGGCAGGTGTTCGACCACCTGCGAGCAGAAAATGCCATCGAAGGCCGCTTCGGGCTGCTGCGCGAGATAGGTAAATAAATCGGCGGTTTCCGCGCTGAGCCCTTTCCGGCGGCAGACAGCGATCGATTCGTCGCTGAGATCGATGCCGCGCGCGGGAACGCCCATCTCGCGCATCATTTCGAGGAATTCGCCGCGCCCGCATCCGAGATCGAGAACGTTGGCGCGCCCGGCGAAATCGGCGCGATAAATCTGCTGCCCGGCTTTGACGTATTCTTCGTTACCGCGAAAGCGCTCGGCGAATCGGGCATAGTCGAATGCAGCGGGGCTGGCCTCCGGCCTCGCCGCGGCGGTTGTCAAACCGGAGATCTGCCCCGCAGGCTCGACGGCCATGCGCTGGCGGATCAGGCGCAGCTCGCTGTGGATCAGGCGGTCGGTATCGAGCCGCATCTTTTCCACCGCTTTTTGCAGCGCGGCCGTGAACTCGGAGTGCTGCGTGCGGGTGGTGTGCTGGAAAGCCGCCTGGAAATCCGAAACGCCGCGCTGGAATTGCAGTTCGCTCAGCGCAAGGCGGTGTTCCCAGCCAAAGCGGAGCTGCGACCAATGGTTCGCGAGGTCGGCCAGCAGCCGGTTATTCTCGTTCAGCGCCTCGATCGTGGCGTCCACGCATTCCACCATCTTGCGGTTGAACACAACTTGTTCACGCACGTGCCAATCGAGCACACGCGCGAGCAGGCGTTTCCATGCCTGCAGCACCGCGTTGAGGGGTCCGCCGCGCCGCGGATTGACCATTCCGATAGAAGCGACCTTGCCGAGGGCGGCATCGCGCGCGTGCACCAGGGGCAGGAGATCGGGCAGCGCGAAATCGCCGGCCAACCCTTGGGGATGACGCGCTTGCACTTTGTCGCGCACTTCGCGCAGGATGGCGATCAGCTCAGCGCTTTCCACGGCCGGCTCTCTTGCCGCGATCCCATGCGGCCGTAACGATGGTGGCGAGGCCGCCGCGCGGCGTGAACTCTCCGACTACGGTGGCGCGCACCGGCTGGGCCGCTTTGACCACGTCGCGCAGCACGCGGTTGACGGCGTTTTCCTGAAAGATGCCGAGATCGCGATACGCAAGCAGGTACATCTTGTAGGATTTCAGCTCCAGGCACCGCTGGTCCGGCACATACCGCAAAACGATGCGGCCGAAATCCGGCAAGCCCGTTTTCGGACATACCGAAGTAAACTCCGGCATCACGATTTCGACTTCGTAATCGGGATACTGGTTGGGCCAGGTTTCGATTTCGGGGAGCTTCGTATACACGCCCGCCGCGGCGTGTTCATCTGTGTAGCCGCGCTTCATGAGAGAGCTTTCGAAAGCAGATCAAGGAACAAGCCGACGTCCGTCACCACGCCCACTGCCTGCCCGGTGCCCCGGTCGCTCACCTTGGTCGCGACTGCCGGGTTGATATCGACGCACACGATTTTGACCCAGCTCGGCAGCATGTTCCCGGTCGCGATCGAATGCAGCATGGTGCCGAGGCAGAGCACCAGACCTGCGCCTTGGAGCTGCTCGGCATAGGCATCCTGGGCACAATTCATGTCGGTGATGGTTTCCGGCAGCGGTCCGTCGTCGCGCAGGCTGCCGGCCAGCACGAAGGGAATGCCGGCCTGGACGCATTCGTAGAGAACGCCCGAGCGCAGCCGGCCCGACTCCACCGCCGCCCGCACCGAACCCGCATGATACATGGCGTTGATGGCGCGCATGTGGTTGCGGTGGCCGTGCTCCTCCTGCCGGCCGTCGGCGAGCCGTACACCGAGCGACGTGCCAAACAGGGCGGCTTCGATGTCATGCACGCCGAGCGCATTGCCGCTGAGGACCGCATGCACATACCGGTTACGGATCAGGGCCGAGAGCCCGGCGACGCCGCCGGTATGCACCACCACCGGGCCGGCCACGACAATCACCTTCTGCTTCTGCTCGACCGCGTGCCGCACCAGCGCCGCAGTTTGGCGCACGGCGGTTTCCACCTGGCGCTCCGAGGAAATGCCGTTGGACATGAACGCGAACGCGAGCCGGTCGCGCTCCTTCGACTCCGGCACCACGCGAATGCCGCGGAGGCCGACGACGATTTGATCGCGGTGGCGCAGGTCGCGCAGGCGGCGGCAGTAGGCGCGGCCTTCCCGCACCACGATCATGGCGTCCATGCGCTGGTTTTCCACTTCGATCCACTTCTGCCCGTTCCGGACGTACGTGCGGTGATTGGTCGTGGAATAGAAGTCTTCCGGCGCGCAGCGGTCGCGCTCCACTTCGCGCAGCAGGGCGTCGCCGCTCTCGACCGGCGCGCAGCCCAGCCCCAGCAACTCCTGGAGCAGATGCTCCATCGCGGCTTGATCCGGCGCCTCGACTCTCAGGCGCAGGTAGGACGGCTCGCTGTTGGTGCGTCCGATGCGGAACTGCTCGACTTCAAATCGGCCGCTATGTTCGACCACCTTGTCAAAGATGTCTTCCATGACATGGGAGTCGATCAGGTGGCCTTCGGCCTCAACCACTTCCTGCAATTGCATAGAATCCTCTATTGTACGGGAGCCGCGCTTGACGCCGCGGGCCGGCAGCTAGTACGATGCCGCTTAGTGCGGCGTTTCGCAGCTATTTTCCTGCTGGGCGGGTTCAGCCTGTCGCTGATCGCGCCCGCGCTGCGGGCCGACTCGGATTCGAAACTCCCGGCCTGCTGCCGGCGCGACGGCATGCACCACTGCATGACGGGTGCCTCCACGGCTGCCGGTGGAACCGCCATCCAGGCCGTCTGCCCGGTGTTTTCGCAGACCGGAGCGACGCCGGCTCATTCGAAAAACGCGGTGCTTCGCCCGGCGGCGATCATCGCACCGATGCCTGTGCGCGCCCCCGCGCGCGCCCGGATTCTCCGCCGCGCGCGCATTGAGCTCACTCGTTCACGGCACGAACGCGCTCCGCCCTCGCTTCTCTCCTAAGTCAATCGCCGGAAAGCCAAAGGTCTGTCCCAATTGGAGAGGAGTTGTTCTCGTGCGGATCTACGCAGTTGTCATGGCTCTCATCACGCTGACCCTCCCGGCCGCGGTCGTCAGCTCCGTGCGCGGCATCGTGCACGACCCGGACCACCGCCCCGTGGCGGGCGCGCAGGTCACGGTTAAATCCACCGGTTCGGATTATTCGCAGCAACTCACCACGGCGGCCGATGGCAGTTTCGACGCCACCGCGTTACCGGTCGGAGCTTATCGCGTGACTGTATCGCGGGAGGGGTTTGCGCCGGCCGAACAGCAGATCGTAGTGGCCTCGGGCGCGGCGCCCGTGCTGCATTTTCAACTCGTGCTGAACTTGCGAAGCGAGCAGGTCACCGTCTCCGAATCCGCCTTGGCCACCGATCCCGAGCACGTGACTCCCTCGACCATTGTCAGCCGCACGGAAATTGCGGCAACGCCGGGTGCGGATCTTACCAACAGCTTGCGCGCCATTACGAACTATGTTCCGGGAGCCTGGATGACCCACGACCAGTTGCACGTGCGCGGAGGGCACCAGGTGACCTGGGCGATCGATGGCGTGCCGATCCCCAATACCAACATCGCCAGTAACGTAGGGCCGCAGATCGATCCCAAGGACATTGATTACCTCGAAGCGCAGCGCGGCGGCTATTCGGCCGCCTATGGGGACCGCACCTACGGCGTGTTCAACGCGGTGCCCCGCAGCGGCTTTGAGCGCAACAACGAAGGGGAATGGTCTTCCACTTTCGGCACGTTCCATCAAACGAACGAGCAGTTTAACTTCGGCAGCCACACGCAGAAATTCGCCTATTTCGCCAGCGTCGACGGGAACCGCAGCGATTACGGCCTGGAGACCCCCGGGCCCAGCGTGCTCCACGATCGGGTCTGGGGCCTCGGCGGCATGGCCACTCTGATATACAATCGCGCTGCCAACGACCAGCTGCGCCTGGTGACGTCGCTGCGTCGCGATGACTACCAGATTCCCAATGATCCCGACGCGCAGGCCGCCGGCATTCGCGACATGGAACGCGAACGTGACGCGCTCGCCGAATTTTCCTGGATTCACACGTTTCGGCCGGGGCTCCTGCTTACGGTCTCGCCGTTCTATCACAACAACTCGGCCAACTACGACGGCGATCCGAACGATCGCCCGATCAGCGCGACGCAGCACCGCAGATCCCAGTATGGCGGTACACAGATCGCGCTTAATCTTGTGAATGCGAAACACGACGCGACTGCCGGAGTCTACGGCTTCCGGCAGGCCGACCAGGAGTTCGTCAGGCTGACCGGCGACGCGGCTTCACCGTTGCGCCAGACGCGTCCCAGCACCGGCCACCTGGAGGCAGGCTTCTTCGAGGACCAGTACAAGCCGTTATCGTGGCTGAGCGTCATGGCGGGTGTGCGGCTCACACATTTTACCGGCACGCTCTCGGAAAACGCCGCCACTCCCCGAGCGGGGGGTTCGGTGCGGATTCCGCATTTGCACTGGGTGCTGCGCGGCTTTTGGGGACGCTACTATCAGGCGCCGCCGCTTTCCACAGTCAGCGGTCCGCTCGTCGACTTCGCCGCCACTCAGGGGTTCGCTTTCATTCCTCTGCGCGGCGAACGCGACGAAGAGCATCAGTTCGGCTTGACCATTCCGGCGCGCGGCTGGGCCTTCGAGATCAATAATTATCACCAGCGCGCGCGCAATTACTTCGACCACAACGCCATCGGCAACTCAAACGTTTTTTTCCCGCTGACGATCGAAGGTGCGCGGTTCTACGGCTGGGAAATTACGGTTCGTTCGCCGAAGATTGCGGGACGCGGTGATGTCTACTTGAGCTACGCGCATGCACGAGCGGAAGGCGCCGGCGCGACCAGCGGCGGGCTCACCGATTTTTCTCCGCCTGCCAGCGGCTACTTCCTGCTCGACCACGACCAGACGCAAACGGTCCATGCCGGCTTCCACTGGAGTCTGCCGGCGCGCTTCTCCGTCGGGGGCGATGCCTATTACGGCTCTGGCTTTACCGACGGGAGCTCCGAAATACCGGCTCACCTGCCCGGGCATACCACCTTCGACTTCACACTGGCAAAGCAGGTGGCCGAAAGCTTGAGCCTGTCCCTGACCGCTTTGAACGCAGCCAACCGGCGCTTTCTGCTCGATAACAGTCCGACGTTTGGCGGCACTCATTACGCCGAGCCGCGCCAGATTTACCTTCAACTCCGCTACAGATTTCGCCTATAACCCGCCCACGGTACGCGGTGCCGGAATTTACATTACTACGTTAGTATTCGGAAACCGTGACCACGTGGAGGCTGTATTTCTAAGTGACATCCGGATTAGCCTGAATTTGTCGCACTTTGAGGAAGGACCCTCCAGTTCATGAGGAATCTGCTTCTAGTCACGCTGTTCGCGGCTTCTGTTCCGGCTCAGGTGAGTGTTCTGACGTATCAATATGATCTTTCCCGCGCGGGCGTCAACCGCAAGGAAACGGAGCTCACGCCGGGCAACGTGGACGTCAACCATTTTGGAAAGCTCTTTTCTTACTCCGTGGATGGACAGGTTTACGCGCAGCCGCTTTACATGCCGAACCTGAATATCGAAGGCAAGGGAAAGCACAACGTGGTTTTCATCGCGACGGAGCACGACAGCGTCTATGCCTTCGATGCGGATACCCCTGGCGACGGCGGCCCGTTATGGGCCGTGAACTTCCTGAATCCCGCGAGCGGGATCACAACGGTTCCCGCGAGCGATACCGGGTGCAATCAGATCGTCCCGGAGATCGGGATCACCGGCACTCCTGTCATCGACCCGCAGAGCGGAACCATATATCTGGTCGCGATGACCAAGGAGACGTCGAAGGGCGCCGCCAGTTACGTACACCGCCTTCATGCGCTCGATGTGAGCAGCGGGCAGGAGCGCCCGGGCAGTCCGGTGGTGATCCAGGCGTCAACGCCGGGCACCGGCGACGGCGGCAGCGTTGACGTGCTGATTCCGCGCAATTACAAGCAGAGGCCGGGGCTGCTGCTGCTGAACGGCGTGGTGTATACCGCGTGGTCGTCGCATTGTGACGGCGGGGTGTATCACGGCTGGCTGCTGGGATACGACGCCCAGAATTTGAACCAGGTTGCGGTCTACAACGACACGCCCAATGGGGGGCTTGGTTCTTTTTGGGCGGGCGGCGCCGCGCCCGCGGTGGACGCGGCCTCCAACATTTATTTGGTTTCCGCCAATGGCACTTGGGACGCCCGCAGCGGAGGTGCCGATCTGGGTGAAAGCTACATCAAGCTTGCGAGCAATGGCGGCCTCTCGGTGGCCGACTATTTCACGCCGTTCAACCAGCAAATCCTGAGCGATGACGACGTAGATACCGGTTCAGCCGGCGTGGCCCTGCTGGGCGATGAAGCCGGAAACGCGGCGCATCCGCACCTGATGGTCGGTGCCGGCAAGGAAGGCCGGATTTACGTTCTTGACCGGGACCACCTGGGCGGGTTCGAGGAGGGAGCCGACAGCCAGATTGTGCAATCCATCCCAGACGCCATTTCCGGTTTGTTCGGCAACCCCGCGTATTTCAACCGGACCGTTTATTTCTGCGGGTCGGGGGATGGTGTGGAGGCGTTTCCGATTGCGAACGCGCAGATGGCCCCCCAGCCTTCCTCCCGGTCCCCGACACAATACGGCTATCCCGGTTGTGTTCCCACCATCTCCGCCAATGGCGCGTCGGACGGCATTGTTTGGACGCTGGAATCTTCCGAGACCCTCCACGCGTACGACGCCAGCGATCTCAGCCACGAGCTGTTCCATAGCAATCAAAATCCGGGGCGCGACTCGCTGGGCTCTTATGTGAAATTCTCCGTCCCGACGGTGGCCAACGGAAAAGTTTATGCGGCGACGGAAGATGCCCTGGTCGTCTATGGACTGCTCGCCCCCGTGACAACCGCCCCGTTGACCGTTTCCAATGCCGCTACCGGGGATCCGAATGCGATCGCGGCGGGTTCGATCGTCAGTATTTACGGGCAAGATCTGGCCGGCAATACTGCGCTGGCGGCCGGCTATCCGATTCCCGATGGAACCGTTGGAGGCTCGTCGGTGACCATCAACGGGGTGGCTGCGCCCATCTTTTATGCCAGTCCCGGGCAGCTCAACGTGCAGGTACCGTTCGAAGTTTCCGGACCAGCGAGCGTAGTGGTTTCGGCGGGCGGTCTCCCGCGCGGTTCCGCCAACATTACGGTGCAGAGTGCCGCCCCGGCGCTGTTCGATCTGCCCCAAGGACGCGCGGCGGCGCTGAATGCGGATAGCTCGATCAACAGCACCGACCAGCCCGCCGCGGTCGGAAGCCTCCTTTCGCTCTATGGCACCGGATTAGGGGCGCTGAGTCCGGCGGTGCCGACGGGCGCTCCCGCCGGAGGGAGTCCCCCATCCAACGCCAGGCAAAAAGTTACCGCGACTATCGGGGGGCTTTCCGCCACGGTGCAATTCGCGGGCGGCGCGCCCGGCTACGCCGGACTCGACCAGATCAACGTGTTCGTCCCGCAATTGGCGCCCGGCAATTATCCAGTGCAGATCATGATGGGAAGTGTCGCCAGCAACATCGCCACCGTCGCCGTGCATTAGTGCATGGCGCGATACAATCGACGGAACGGAGGTTCGGCATGCGCATCCTGGTGCTCGCCGGCGCCGGCTTGGTGGTGGTGTCCGCGTATGCGGTTGACCCAACCGTCACCGTGACCGGCGGCGCGATCGTGGGCCGCTATCTGAAGCAGGACGGCGCTGTCTTCAAAGGCGTTCCCTTCGCGCAGCCGCCGGTTGGAGAATTGCGATGGCGCCCTCCGGTACCGGTGAAAGCCTGGAAAGGGCCCCTGGATGCGGGCGATTTCAGCCCGCCGTGCGCGCAAAATGCCGCGGGCCGCATGCTTGCCGCCAGCCGGGAAGATTGCCTGTATTTGAACGTCTGGACGCCGGAGTGGCCGTCGCGCGCGCCCAAACCGGTGATGCTCTGGATCCACGGGGGCGGCAACTACGCCGGCACTGCCTCCAGCGCCAGCTTCGACGGTGAAGCATTGGCGCGGCACGGAGTCGTGGTTGTGACCGCGAACTACCGGCTCACGATTTTCGGCTTCTTTGCGCATCCGGAATTGACGCGCGAATCGCCGCACCACGCCTCCGGCAACTATGGCCTCATGGATCAGATCGCGGCGCTCGAATGGATTCGCGACAACATTGCGAAATTTGGCGGCGATGCGGGGAACGTGACGGTGTTCGGCCAGTCTGCGGGAGCTGTGGATGCCAATGTGCTTATGACTTCGCCGCGAACCCGGGGGTTATTCCAGCGCGTCATTGCGGAAAGCGGCACCGTCACGCGCAACCCCGATGCAGGCACGCTCGGCATGACCGCGCTGGGCGCCGTGATGAGGGTCAAACAGGGAGAACTCAGTTACTCGGATGCGGCGGAACTGCGGGAGGCCGAGCAGAGCGGGAAAACGCTCGCCGGCAGCGACTTGAAAGCGCTCCGCGCGATCGCCGCGGCGGATCTTCTCGCGCTGGTCGCGGCGCCGCAGAAGGCAATTGGACCAGCCAACGGGGTAATCGTCGACGGTTATGTTCTCCCCCGGGCTCCGGCCGAGGTTTTCGCGCACGGCCGGCAGCACCGGCTTGCTCTACTGATCGGGAACAATTCGCGCGAGCGAACGCCGCCGCAGACCACTCCGGAGGAAGTCACGGCTGCGATGAACGCCATGTACGGCCCGCTGGCCCCGCGCGCCTTGATGCTGTATCCGCTGAATGGCTCCGCCGATCCGCTCTACGGCAGCGGCTCCGCGCAATGGGTGGTGGACACGATGTATCGCTGTCCCGTGGTAGCGCAACTGCTTTGGCAGACCGCTGCGAGCGCCGGCGGCTACGAATATCAGTTCGACCACGCGCCGCCGGGCCGCGAAGCACTTGGGTCCACGCACGGCGCCGAAGTTCCCTATGTATTCGGCTCGCTCGGCCCGCAGTACACGGAGGCGGATCGCGAACTCTCGGCGACTATCGAGCGCTATTGGACGAATTTCGCCAAGACCGGCGACCCGAACGGCCCGGGGCTTCAGCCGTGGCCGAAGTTCGATGCATTTTCACGCGATTACCTCGAGTTCACCGCCGGCGGCCCGGCGGCCCGCGAAGGCCTCCGGCGGCCGTTCTGCGATCTGTACGTCGAGAACGTGCAACGGTTGATGGCGCACTAGCCGGGGTTGGCCCAATTCCTCGAAACGTGTTTGATCCGCGCGGTCAACAGCCATGCTCCTGATGGTGGCGCGTCCAGGCCTCGACAGCGCGATCTTTCTCCTTGAACGCCGTTTCGATCTGCCGGGTCAACTCCGATCTCGAAGAACCGTTGCCTCCATTGCCTGCATGCTGTAGTGACTTCATCAGAGCGTGTAGCTCAGCCAGCTTGGCTGAAACATCCTTCAATAGCTCCTGATTGATAGAACAAGGGGTGCGCATGTCCTCAGCCGAATGCCGTGCCGGTTTGGCCGCCGTGCGCGACTTCCTCATGGGCGCGAAGGGCGTCTCGAACGCGCTCCCTCACTCGTGCGGCGGCATCTATTGAAACCGTCAAACTACGGACTGACGACTCCCGCAGTTGCTCTACGGCGACTTCCCGGAGCCGTTTCTCCAGCTTGACGTGATTCGCGGTAGCGGTCGCGTACAAACGCCAGAGGCGCACACACTCCGCGCAGTATTCCATGTTGAACCAAGCCTACACGCCTTCCAAAGTCCCGTCAAAAGGTGATGGTCCAATTGCTAACGCGGTCCTGAGTACTCTGTACACAAACATCCAGTTCACGCGGACACCCCGCGCCCTGCGCGTTGGGCGGCGCCTTGTCGCTATCGGCGGTCACCCGGTTATTTCTCGCCGGCGTATCAAGCCGCTCGAGCCTGATAATCCCGACTACCGGGAACACGAAGGCTATGGCGCCGTAGTCCGGAATTCAGCTCCGCCGCCTTCCGTTCACTTGCCGGCCATGTGCGCCGGGTCCTTGTTGTTCTCGCAGATAAATTCTTGAATTTCGTCGCTGGGAACCAGTTCCCATACAACATGGATTTTCCATGGCTTCGTGAATGTCGCCGGGTCTTCGATACTCAGTGCGACATCGAGGTGCCCGTAATCCGGCCTGCGATACCGCGTCACCACGTGCAGCATTTCCGTGTGCGGGTACACGTCCAGCCAGCTCCGGTCGTTGAAGCCGACGGTGTCGGCAACCAGGGTGTCGCCTTCCCATCTGCCGATGGAGTGGCCCATCCACGTCGGGTTGAGATCCTTGGGATGCTTCCGTCCATCGAGAAATATCTGGCGAAATGCCCCCACGTTGTATTCGGCGAGAATCATTATGAATGTGGAGGTTTGAATGATTTTGAAGGGATTCGGAGAAGTCAGCAGCACGTCTCCCGGCAGGCAAAGAGTGGATGGGTTATCTTTCTCCGACCTCTGTTTGGCGATTTTCTCCGCCCATTCCAGAAGCACTGGTTCTTCCGGATTGTGGTCGTTGTCTCCGTTCCACATCCCGGAGAAGTCTGGCTTCCCGTCCGGCATCCGCGGAGTGGGTCCTTTTGGAACCGGAGACCGGCTACTCCGCAGGATTGTGGCGTCATCGTCTCCAATCGTCCCTAAGTTGCCGGCCCACTCCAGGTGCACATCCACGCGCAGGGGTTCGGCAGCCTTGACAACCAGGTTCTTGCGTTCGAATTTTGCGTAAGTAAACCCGATAGCTGGTATCAGCAGCTCGTAAGTTCCAGCGGGCAATTTTGAAAACGAATAAGCACCCTTGGCCGTGCTGGTGGTATCGAGCCGCTTGCCGCTCTCGATGCGCCTCAATTGAATTGGCGCGGCTGGAACGGGGTCGCCGTTCGGGTCAGTGATCGACCCGGCAATGTTGCCAAGCTGACTCTGCGCGAGTAGGGGCGTGGCGAGCAACAGGAAATAGAATGAACGCATGAACCTCCGTCGGACCCTTCACAATTGTCTGTCAAGTTTAGCAGGGCGTGCGTACAATCGGCTGGCGAACTTTATCCGGAGCCGTTGGCCCTTCGCGCTCCAGGCTGATCTCGCATAAGACAAGGTGCGCTAGTCTCCGCCTGGTGACGGGTGTATAGTGTCTGAAACCGGCGATCTGTGCCGGGAGGAGGCTGTCCCATGAAATACTCGCGCAGAGACTTGGGCCTGTTGTTGCCCGCCCTGGCCGCGGCCGGCGCTGCAGCGCAGAGCGGCGGCGCTCCCGCTGGGAATGCCGAAGCCAATTCGGTGGAAAAACTGCCCGTGATGAAGACCCGGTCGTTCGTTTATAACGAGATTCCGGTCACCACCAACGGCAAGAATACCTCGCGCCGGATGTTCACGGCCAAGACGCATACCGGGTTCAAGATCGAATCACATTCGAGCGATATTGCCCCCGGCGAGGTGAATCATCCTCCGCATCAACACCTGCGCGAAGAGATGATGCTGGTGCGCGAAGGGGTGATGGAGCTGACGATTTCGGGCAAACCCTATCGGCTCGGCCCCGGCGACGTCGGGGTGATCGGCTCCAACGAAATCCACAACGCCAAGAACGTCGGCGCCACGCGCGCGCTGTATTTCATCGTCAACATCGGGCGCGACGACGTCTAGGGCGAGCGTCACCTTCGGAGCGGCGGTGTAACGATGAGGATTCAGAATCGCTGGATGGTGTTTGCGCTGGTCTTCGCGGGCTCCCTGGCTCATGCGGAGGTCAACCGCATCGAAATCTCCAGCCGGCAGGACGTGCTGGGCGGCAAGCCGTTCGGTGCGGGCGGCGCTTACGAGAAACTCGCCGGGAAGGTTTACTTCGCAGTCGCGCCGGACAATCCGCACAACCGGGTGATCGCCGATATCGACAAGGCGCCGCGCAACGCGCAGGGCAAGGTGGAGTTCTCCGCCGACCTGTTCATTCTCAAGCCGAAAGACCCCGCTCGCGCTAACGGCGTACTGTTCTTCGACGTAGTCAATC
Organism: Bryobacteraceae bacterium; assembly: GCA_035295805.1. Taxonomy (GTDB): domain Bacteria; phylum Acidobacteriota; class Terriglobia; order Bryobacterales; family Bryobacteraceae; genus PSRJ01. The sequence goes on from DATGII010000263.1 coordinate 80,503, forward strand.
GCGGCAACAAGGCGCTGCTTTCCACCTTTAATCACGCGGTCGGTTCGTCCGATCCCACCAGCGAAGCGCATTTCGGCAACGGGCTGCTGATGCGCGAAGGTTACACGCTGGTGATGGTCGGGTGGCAGTTCGACGTGCCCAAGCAGAAAGACCGGATCGGTTTCGACGCGCCGGTGGCGACAGACAACGGGCGCGCGATCACGGGCTGGGTCAGCCCCTGGTTCATCCCGGAGAAGCGGACCGAATCTTACGACTATGCGTCCGGCTATTTCTCGCCGGCGTATCCGCCGCTGGAGCCCAACAATCCCGCTTACCGGCTTACGGAGCGGGAAGGATTGGCCGCCGCACCGCGGCTCATTCCGCGCGAGGAGTGGCAGTTCGGCCGAATGGAAAACGGGCAGATGAAGTTCGATGCCAACTGGATTACGCGGAAAGGCGGCTTCCGCGCCGGGATGACCTATCAGCTGACCTACGAATCGAAGAATCCGCCGGTTGCCGGACTGGGCTTCGCGGCCATTCGGGATCTGGCATCGGCGCTCAAGTACAATTCCGATACCGTCGTCCACGGCCGCTACGCGTACACGTATGGCGCCTCGCAGACGGGCCGCTTCCAGCGGCATATGATTTACGACGGATTCACCACCGACGAGCAAGGCCGCCAGGCTATCGACGCCATGTTCATCCAGACCGGCGGCACCTCCAATGGCAGCTTCAATGAGCGCTTCGCACAGCCGAATGAGCTGGGCTCGTTCACGCAGACAAAATTTCCGATCCGATACGAAGTAACTACCGACCCAATCACCGGCAAACGCGATGGCTTGGGCGCGCATGTTCCGGCGGGTCAGGACCCAAAAATTTTTCTGGTTGATACCGGTTCGGAGTATTGGGATCGCGGCCGCGTGGCTGCGCTGCGGCACTTGTCGATGGACGGCGCCGAAGACCTGCCCGACCCACCCAATGTACGTGTCTACTTTCTGGCCGGCACGCAGCACGGCTCCGGTTCCTGGCCTCCGCGGGAGAACGGCGGCCAGCTGCGCTCCAATCCGAACGATTACCGCTGGGTCCAGGCCGCGCTGCTCATGAGCCTGGACGCCTGGGTAAGGAAGGGGATCGCGCCGCCGCCCAGCAGCCATCCGCA
>DATGII010000264.1:0-21789 GCA_035295805.1 Bryobacteraceae bacterium
CCGAAAAAATTCTTCTGGTGACCGGCCGGCCGCTTCTCTCGCTGACGTTCCGCGAATTGCTCGACAGCGCCGGATGGGACGCGGGGCACATCGTTTTGGCCCCGGAGGAATTGCCTGCCAGCCTTCAGCCGGATACCGCCGCGCTGCTCGTCATCGATTCCGAAGGCGGCCCCTCCTGGGACACCCTGGCCGGCCTGTGCCGCCAGTCTCCCCTTTCGCGATTCGTAGTCTGGTGCCCGCGCGTCACCCCCCCCTCGCTGCAAGCCGCCATCGAAAGCGGAGTGCACGGCCTGTTGTCAATCCGGCTCCCGATTCCGGAAGCCGGCCATGCTCTGACGCGCATCTGGCAGGGCGAGCGGCAGTTTCGGTTCGATGGCGATCTGCAGCCGAGCGCCTCGCCGGAACCGGTTCTGACTCCCCGCGAACAGCAGGTGGTTGCCCTGGTGATGGAAGGCCGGCGTAATCGTGAGATCGCCGAGGCCCTGCACACCACCGAGGGCAGCGTGAAAGTGTACATGAACCGGATCTTTTGGAAGACCGGCGCCAAGACACGCCATGAACTGGCACTAACCGCTCACAGCGTGTCGCGGCGCCGCGAGGCGCATGCCCCCGCGCAGTCCTCTGCTCCGGGCGCGCCTCAACAGTTTGATGCGGCCTGGATGTTTACAGCCAGCCACCCGGATTTTCGGTCGAAAGGAGACCCCTCGTATGATTCGTCTAAACGTTAGTGAACAACAACTGTTCGACATCATTATGGCCGTTTACTCGACGGGCAATGGAGAAGACGGGCAGCACGATCCCGAAACCGCACGCCGGCGCGAAGCCCTGCTCGATAAGCTGCACCGCGCCTTCGATACCAAGATTATTGCGCCCCGGGCGGAGCAGGCCGGAGGACCGATGCGCATGCCGGCGCGCCAGGCTCAGGAATCCGACGCGCTGTGGCGCGAGCACGTCTAGGGACATGGCCATGTTTGTTTCGATTTACGGGGCGCTCGCCGCCGGCGCCGCCCTGCTCACGGTACTGAGAAGCCCGAGCCAGCCGGGAGCGGTCCACGATTCCGAAGAGACCGCGCATGCTGCCGCGGCCGAGAAAAAGGGTCCGATCTTGGAGACCCGTCGCGAGGCGCGCTACCGCACCGAGCGGTTCGGCACTGCCTCGCTGATGGGCGAAAGCAACCGCCAGGTCCCCTGCCGCGTCATCAACGCATCGCGCTCCGGCCTCCGCATTGCCTCCGGCCGCGAATTTCCAAAGGGAGCGCAGGTCTGTGTGCAATGGGCCGAGCAATTCTTCGTCGGCGTCGTACTGTATACCTGCACCAACAAGGCGGAGCACATCGCGGGTCTGGAATTGCTCTCCGGCAATCACCGCTGGCATCCGCTCGCACGCCTCTGTTTCTGGCGGAGGCTGTTTAGCCGCCGGGGCTGACATATAATCAGGGCTTGGCAAGATTGCCTTGAGGGTTGACCGTCTTCCCTGCCACTGATTCCAGGCGGCGCACCGCCGCCATCGCGCTGGCCGGCTTCTGCGCGTTTGTCACGCTGTACGCACCGCAGCCCCTTCTGCCGATTCTCGCGGCGGAATTCCGCACCTCGGTGGGGGGAATTAGCCTGCTGCTGACGGCTTCCACTCTCGGAGTGGCGCTCGCCGCCGCCCTCGCCGGGATTCTGGCCGACCACATCGGCCGCAAACGAGTCATCGTCCCCGCCGCACTGCTTCTGGCCGCGCCGTCTCTGCTGCTGGCACAGTCGACGAGTCTCCATGGCCTCATCTTGTGGCGTTTTTGGCAAGGCGTTTTCACGCCCGGCATCGCGGTCGTCGTTCCGGCTTATATCAACGAAGAATGGGAACACGGCGTCGGTTCGGCGATGGGCGCCTATGTTTCGGGCACGGTGGTTGGCGGCTTCAGTGGCCGCATTATTGCCGGATTCCTCGCCTCCCGTTTCTCCTGGCGTGCTTCGTTCCTCGCCTTGGGCATCCTCTGCGCCGTCGGCGCGATCCTCGTATGGGTATGGCTCCCGGCCGACCGGCGCTTCGCCCGCGCTTCCAGCACCGCCGCTACCGTGCGCGCCATGGGCCGTCATCTGCAAAACCCGCGTCTGATCGCCACTTACGCCGTCGGTTTCTGCGTGCTGTTTTCGATGCTGGCCACGTTCACTTATGTGAATTTCTATTTAGCCGCGCCGCCCTACCTTCTGAGTCCCGCCCAATTGGGCTTACTGTTTGTCGTGTACCTGGCGGGCGCGATCGTGACCCCGTTCGCCGGCCGCTGGATTGACCGCGCCGGACACCGCGTCACCCTCATCGTCGCCTATGCCGGCGCAATCGCCGGAATTCTGCTGACCTTGCTGCCTTCGATTCCGGTGATCATGATCGGCCTGGCGCTTTGCTGCATGGCGGTGTTTACCGCCCAGGCCTGCTCCAACAGCTATATCGGAACGGTCGCTTCGGAAGCCCGCGCCGCCGCGGTCGGCCTCTATGTGCTCTTCTATTACATCGGCGGCAGCGCCGGCGCGGCGATTCCCGGCTACTTCTGGAGCACGGGCGGATGGCCCGCCTGCGTGGCCCTCATCGCGGGCGTGCAGGTTCTCACGATTACACTCGCCTCCTGGTTCTGGAAACCGGCGTCGCGGGGCGCTCCCGTTCCCGTCTCCTCGCCGCTTTGAGCGAAGGGTGCTGCCGACAAAGTGTCTGCCGCCGGCGCCGGCCTGGACAAGTTGTCAGGGGAACGCAGGTCTCGGTCCGGTGTTTTCCCCGGCCGGTCAATCACTTACGATTTTGGGGGATTCGGCACCCTAGGTGCATTGCCAGAGGCCGAGGTTTTACGGCCATGTTCAGGTCCTTGCGTGTTTGCTCAACGCTGATCGTCGCGATACCGGCCCTCGCAAATCCGAAGTCAAAGCTGGCGCCGGATCTGCCTCCGGCGAATTCGGGTTCCGTCGTCAACGTGATCGTCCAGTTCAACCATCCTCCCACCCCGCAGCAGCACGACAAGATTGCGGCCAAGGGCGGAACCCTGCAGAGTGACTTGGGGATCGCGAACTCGGCTGTGTACTCGGTGCCGGTGGCACAGTTGAACGCGCTTTCGGATGACCACGATGTGGCCTACATCTCGCCCGACCGGCCGGTGGGGCGGATGATGGATGTCACCGCTCCGTCGGTGAACGCCGAGATTGCATGGAAATACGGCTGGAACGGCAGAGGAATCGGGGTGGCCATTATTGACAGCGGCATTGCGGACAGCCCGGACCTCCATGACCCGACAACCGGTAAGTCCCGGGTCGTCTACAATCAGGCCTTCGGCCTTACCGGGACGGTCGACATTTACGGGCATGGCAGCCATGTTGCGGGTATCATCGGCGGCAACGGCAGTTCCTCCAGCGGAAAATACACCGGAATCGCGCCGGGAGTGAACTTTATCAATCTCCGCGTGCTCGGCAACAATGGAAACGGCTTGGACAGCAGCGTGATTGCGGCGATCCGGACCGCCATTCAACTGAAGGACACCTATAATATCCGCGTAATCAATCTCTCCCTGGGACGAAACGTTTACGAGAGCTATACACAGGACCCGTTGTGCCAGGCCGTCGAAGCGGCGTGGAATGCCGGTATTGTAGTGGTTGCGGCAGCTGGTAACGAGGGCCGCGATAATTCCGCCGGAACGAATGGTTACGCAACCATCACCGCTCCGGGGAACGATCCGGACGTGATCACGGTGGGCGCCATGAAATCGATGGGCACCGCCAACCGCAGCGATGATCTCATCGCGAGCTACAGCTCGAAAGGCCCGACGCTGATTGACCACGTCGTCAAGCCGGATCTCGTCGCTCCCGGCAACATCGTGGTGTCGAATATCGGCAAAGGCGGGCATACTCTCTCGCACAATTACCCGCAGAACATCGTCACCGGGAGTTATTTCCGCTTAAGCGGCACCAGCATGGCCGCCGCGGTTGTCAGCGGCGCGGCCGCTCTCTTGATTCAGCAAACCCCATCGCTCACTCCCGATCAGGTGAAGGGACGCTTGATGAAGACGGCGTCGAAAAGTTTCCCCTTGTCGAGCAGCGTCGTGGATCCGGCTACCGGGATTACTTACACCGATCAATACGATATCTTCACGGTTGGCGCCGGGTACGTGGATGCCTGGGCCGCGTTGAGCAACTCGGATCTCGTGCCGGCCAATGAAGCGGCCCTGTCTCCGTTGGCGAATTATGATTCCGCCTCCGGAAATATTTACGTGGTTGACGGGACTTCCGCGGTGTGGGGCAGCAGTGCGGTCTGGGGCTCCAGCGCTGTGTGGGGTAGCAGTGCCGTCTGGGGTTCGTCGGTGTGGGTCGACGGCAGTTCGGCCGTGTGGGGCAGCAGTGCCGTGTGGGGCAGCAGCGCAGTCTGGGGTTCCAACACGACGCAAGGCTTCAGTGCGGTGTGGGGCTCCAGCGCGGTCTGGGGTTCCGGCGACCCCACGACCACGGAAAGCACTCCGGTTACGATTTACGGCGAAAATTAGGGATCAGTATCGGCCGGCGAGCGCCTGCTACCGACAGTTTCCACGCTCGGACTGGCCCTCGCGGCCATCTGGGCAGCCCGCTACCCGCGCCGCAGCCTGCGGACCCAGCGCCTCCTCGGGCGCGCCAGAACCTTCGCCACTGAACCAGCGCCTTTCCCCACGCGCGGCCGGCTGATGTATTCTGAAGACGTTCTATTCGCCAGCGCGAGGGTTCACTATGGCGTCGATTAAGTTCACCTTGAACGGAAAATCCCAGACCGTCGAGGCGGCTGCCGATATGCCGCTGCTTTGGGTGCTGCGGGATCAACTCGGGCTCACCGGCACGAAATTCGGCTGTGGCATGGCGCTGTGCGGCGCCTGCACGGTTCACATCAACGGCAACGCGGCGCGCTCCTGCGCGACCCTGATCTCCAGCGTCGCGGGCAAGAGCGTCACCACCATCGAGGGCCTCTCGGCCGATGGCAATCATCCGGTCCAGCAGGCCTGGATGGAGGCCGACGTTCCGCAGTGCGGCTATTGCCAGTCCGGTCAGATCATGGCAGCCGCATCGCTGCTGGCGAAAAAGCCTCGTCCCACCGATGCCGACATCGACGAGGTCATGCGCGGCAATATTTGTCGCTGCGGGACATACCAGTCGATCCGGCAAGCCATTCACCGCGCCGCCGGAATCAAAGCGCAAGGGGGGAAAGCATGAGCGCTGCCGTCAACCTCAGCCGGCGTAGCTTCTTGAGCGCTACCGGCGGCCTGGTGCTGGGTTTTGTGCTGCCGGAGAAAACGCGCCTCGTAGCCCAAGCGGTCGGCGTACCTCCGCCCAATCTGTTTGCGCCGCCGCCGGGAGGGAAGCCCAACGCATACATCCATATCGGTGTCGACGAGAGCGTCACGTTCCTGATCCCCAAGGGAGAAATGGGACAAGGACCGACTACCGCTTGTTCGCAGTTGCTGGCCGAAGAACTCGAGTGCGATTGGACGAAGGTCCGCATGGAAATTGCGCCGGTGGACCCGGCCTCTTACGGTCATCAGACTACCGTGGGCAGCCAGGCGATACGCACCACGTGGGAACCCCTGCGTCGCGCGGGCGCGCAGGCGCGCGAGATGCTGATCCAGGCGGCCGCCCAGAAGTGGAGCGTCAATCGAACCCAATGCCGCGCGGAGAATGGCTTCGTCATCAATCAGGCGACGAACGCCCGGCTCAGTTACGGCAGCCTCGCGGAAGCGGCAGCCCGGCTGCCCGTGCCGGCGAACGTGGCACTGAAAGATCCGAAAGATTTCCGCGTCATCGGCAAACCGGTCAAGCGGTTGGACACTCCCGACAAGGTGACCGGCCGCGCCAGATTCGGCATCGATGCGCGGCCCGAGGGGCTTCTCTACGCGGTCGTCGAGCGCTGCCCGGTGTTCGGCGGCAAAGTCGCTTCGTTCGATGCCGCCAAAACCAGGAGTGTGCCCGGCGTTAGGGATGTCATTGCGCTGGCGCGCGGCGTGGCCGTAGTTGCCGAAAACACGTGGGCCGCGATGCAGGGACGCAAAGCTCTGAGCGTGCAATGGGACGAGGGCGCGGCCGCCTCGATTTCCAGCGCGGGTCTGCGGCAGATGTTTGCCGATCGTGCGAAGGAAAAGGGCGCCGTGGCGCGGAAGGAAGGCGACGCCGCCGCCGGCCTGGCCAAGGCTGCCAGGAAAATCGAAGCCGTGTACGAGGTCCCGTTCCTGTCCCATACTCCGATGGAACCGATGAACTGCACCGTGCATGCCCGCCCCGACGGAGCGGAGGTGTGGGCGTCCACGCAAAGTCCCACAACTTCCCGCAAGGTCGTCGCCGACGCGTTGGGCTTGCCGCCGGAGAAAGTTGCCTTCCACACGATGTATTGCGGCGGCGGATTCGGCAGGCGCGGCGAAGGCGAACTGGATTGGGTGCAGGAGGCCGCCGAAATCGCGAAACATTTTACGGTTCCGGTGAAGGTCACTTACACCCGCGAAGATGACACGCAGCACGACTACTACCGCCCGGCGTCCTACGTCGAATTCGCCGGCGGCCTGGACGCCGACGGCTGGCCGGTGGCGCTTAAGGCCAGCATCGCGTGTCCCTCTTTCGGCTTCCTGCGCGACGGGGTCGATTTTACGGCGGTGGTGGGATTAAGCGATGTCTCTTACCAGATCCCGGACCTGCTGGTAGATTACCGCGTCGCTGAGACCATCGTTCCCGTTTCCTACTGGCGTGCGCCCGGCGTCAATCAAAACACGTTTTTCGCCGAGAGTTTTCTGGACGAGTTGGCGGCCGCCGGCGGTAAAGACCCGCTCGAAGTCCGCCGTCGGCTTCTGGCGAAGACGCCGCGCATGCTCAACGTATTGAACCTCGCGGCCGAGAAGGCCGGCTGGGGAAAACCGCCAGCGGGCAGATTTCAAGGCGTCGCCGTGGGCAACGGCGCGGGCGCTTTCGTGGCGCAGATTGCCGAAATCTCAATCAACCGCGGGCGATTGCGGGTCCACCGCGTCGTGTGTGCGTTTGATTGCGGGCAGGTGATCAACCCAGGAATATTGCGGCAGCAGATCGAAGGCGGCATCGTTTACGGCTTGAGCGCGGCACTGAAAGGTGAAATCACGCTGGAACGCGGCCGCGTGCAGCAGGGCAATTTCGATAGCTACGACGTTCTGCGCATTCACGAGATGCCGCAGATCGACGTCTACATAGTGCCCAGCCGGGAGAACCCGAGCGGCGCGGGCGAGGCCACCAATCCGCAGATCATCCCGGCGGTCACCAACGCGATCTTCGCCGCCACCGGGAAACGCATTCGGAAGCTGCCGATCCGGACAGCAAACCTGGCGTAACCCCGTCCCATGGCTGATGAGCGCGACCGCGAGAGCCTGCGCGATCTAGATGGCGTGCGCATCGCGATCGAGCCTCTGGCGCTGGCCTCTCCGGTCAAGGGAATCACGGCGGACGAACTTGCGCAGGCGGCCGCTCGCAAGCTCGAGCGGGCCGGAATCCGTCTCCTGAACGCCGGCGCATATCCTGTCGGCGATCCCTACTTGCGTGTGCAGGTGGTGACTAGCAGCGAGACAAATGGGTTCACAGCTTACTGCGTTCAAGTGGATTTCGTACAGATCGTTTTCCTGCGCCGAAATCCGGCCGTTACCTTCAATCGCGCGGAGACCTGGAAGGCCAATCCGCGATTGAATCTCGTTCCCACGTCTCAACTCGGTCCGGCAATCCTGGACGAATTATTCGCGCAATTGGATCAGTTCGTGGCCGCATACCGTGCCGTAAACGCGTAAGTTCGCTGCAACCCGAATGGGCCGAGCTTCCGTTCAGCCAGCACGAGCGCTGGCCGAAATTGTCGCGGTTACGCCGTCCGGCTCTTACGCGTCCGCTTCTTCGGCGCCGCTTCCGCGACCGCTTCTTCCTGCGGCGCGGAAGCCGTCGCCGTCATCGCCGGCTTCTTCTTCTCCGCCAGGCTGCGCTTGAGCGCTTCCATGATGTCGATCACAGGCGCCACATGCGGTGTCGGCGTGGCTACCACTTTCTTGCCTTCGATCTTGTCCTCGATCATCTTGTGCAGGTTCTCGCGGTACGTGTCGTGGTATTTCTGCGGCTCGAAATCGGCTTCCAGAGAGGAAATCAGCATCTGCGCCATATCGAGTTCCTTGTCTTTCACAAGGCTTGTGTCGGTACGGAACTCTTCCACCTGCCGGATCTCGTCCTGGTAGTACATCGTGTGCGACAGAATTCCCTTCGAGCCCGGCCGCAGAATGATGATGTGCTCGCGGTTGTGCATCGCCACCTTGGCCACGCCGTAAAACTGCGATTTCCTCAGCGCTTCGTACAGCAGCGCGTACGGCTTTTCACCGCCTTCATCGGGCGCCACATAATAGGAACTCTCCAGGTAGATCGGATCCACCTGGTCGGACTTCACGAATTCCAGAATCTCCATGACCTTGGCGGTCTTGGGCGCGACTTTTTTGATATCCTCGTCCTCGACCACCACGTATTGGCCCTTTTCGTACTCGTAGCCTTTCACCAGTTCGTTGCGCGTCACCGGCTTGTCTTCGGCTTGGCAAAAGGTGACTTGCCGGATACGCGAGTGGTCATCTTTGTGCAGCAGATTGAAGCTGACGGTTTCGCTGCGCGCGGCGCTGAAAAGCCGAACCGGAAAGGAGACTAAACCGAACGTCAAGTGCCCGGACCAGACAGTGGCTGCCATATGTGCGACTCCTCACCCCCTCGGGGCTGGCTTTCACGGTAGCATGTAAATAGAACAAAATCAACCGTTTATGTCTTTAGAAGAATATGCCGCCAAACGCCGGTTCGAAAAAACCCCGGAACCGCCGCCCGGTAGTGCCAACAGCAAACGCAATGCCAATTACTTTTGCGTGCAACGGCACGACGCGACGCGCCTGCACTACGACTTCCGGCTGGAAATTGACGGCGTCCTGAAATCCTGGGCCGTGCCGAAAGGCCCCACGCTGGATCCCGGCGTGCGCCACTTCGCCGCTCATGTGGAAGACCACCCGATCGACTACGGCGGCTTCGAAGGCAATATTCCCGAAGACAATTACGGCGCCGGCAGCGTCATGCTGTGGGACAGCGGCACGTTCGAACTTCTCGGCGATGTGACCGGAGCCGAGCAGTTGGCGCGTGGGGATGTGAAATTCCGGTTGCACGGCGAAAAGCTGCACGGCGATTTCGCCATCGTCCACATGAAAGGCCGCGGCAAAGGCAACGAGTGGCTGCTCATCAAGAAGCGCGATGAGTTTGCCGTGCCCGGTTGGGATGTCGAAGCGCATGCGTATAGCGTGCTCTCCGGCCGCACTCAGGAAGAGATCGCGCACAATGCTCCGGCCCGCAAGACCAAGCGCAAAACCGCGGGCGCAGTCGATCGCGTCTGGGAAAGCAGCAGGCCCGCGAGGCGCGCGGCCAAAACCACTTCGGCCCCCACGACCGCCCCCGCCGCGGCTCCTAAAAAAAAACTCAAATCGCGCCGGGCGCACTGAAAGGCGCCCGCGCCGCGGCCATGCCGGACGCCATTGAGCCCATGAAGGCGACGCTCTCGGAGCATCCGCCCAAGGGCCCGGACTGGCTGTTCGAAGTGAAATGGGATGGCGTCCGCGCCCTCGCGTTCATCGATCGCGAAGAAGTGCGCCTGCAGGGCCGCAGCGGCTTGCGCTGCGAACGCCAATACCCCGAGTTGGCCCTCCTCCCGCACCAGATCGCCTCGCGACAGGCGGTGCTCGACGGCGAAATCGCCGTCCTCGACGACAAGGGCGTTTCCCGTTTTCACTTGATCCAGCCGCGTATCGCCAACTCCGATCCCAACACCATCGCGCACCTGGTTCGTTCCACTCCGGTCGTCTATTTCGCGTTCGACCTTCTCTATCTTGATGGTTACGATCTGCGCAACGTGGCCTTGAGCGAGCGGCGGAAACTGCTGGAAGCCGTGGTCGCTCCCAACGCAGTCCTGCGGATTTCCGAAGTCTTCCCCGCCGCCGGAGAGGAAATGCTCGAGGCCGCGCGCGCCCACGGCCTGGAAGGCATCGTCGCCAAACGCGCCAACAGCTGCTACGAATCCAAGCGCAGCGGTGATTGGGTCAAAATCAAGGTCGTCAACCAGCAGGAATTTCTCATCGGCGGATTCACGGCTCCGCAAGGCGACCGCTCCTACTTTGGCGCGCTCGTGCTCGGCCTGCATGAAGGCAAAAAACTGAACTGGGTCGGCAACGTCGGAACCGGCTTCACTCAGAAAACGCTCGCCGATCTGTACGCGCGCATGAAGCCGCTGGTCACCGATAAGTGTCCCTTCGAGGAGCGCCCGCAGCCCGACCGCGGTATGACGTGGGTGCGTCCCGAACTGATCGCGCAAGTCAAATACGCCAACTGGACCCCCGACAACCGCCTCCGTGCGCCGGTCTATCTCGGGATGCGCAACGACCTCGATTCCCGCGAAGTAACCCGCGAGCAGGCCGAGCTTTTCGCTTCCGGTGAAAAGGAAGCCACACGCGAGATCGACGGCCACCTCCTCAAGTTCACCAACCTGAACAAGGTGTTCTACCCCGACGAAGGCTATACCAAGCGTGATGTCCTGAACTACTATGCCGCCGTGGCCCATTTGATCTTGCCCCATCTCCAAGACCGCCCGCTCTCGCTCAAGCGCTATCCGAATGGCATTAAGGAAGAATATTTCTTTCAAAAGAATGTTCCTGATGCCTTTGCGCCTTGGCTGCGCACCGAATTAATTGCCTCCGACCACACCGAAAAGCCGATCAACTACGTTTTCGCCCGGGACCACGCCAGCCTGCTGTACCTCGTGAACCTCGGATGCATCGATCACAACCCGTGGATGAGCCGCTCGCAGTCGCTGGACAATCCCGACTTCGTGCTCATCGATCTCGATCCGCAGGAGTGCCCGTTCGAGAGGATCGTCGATGCGGCCCTGCTGGTGAAGAACGTTCTGGACCGGATCGGCATGACCGGCTATCCCAAGACCACCGGCGGCGACGGCCTGCACGTCTACATTCCGGTCGAGCCCGTCTACAGCTATGAGGAGGCCCGCATCTTCGCCGAGTTGATTGCCCGGCTCGTCCACCGTCAGGACCCCGACCTGTTCACCACCCCCCGCGCTGTCCTCAAGCGCAAGAAGAACCGAGTGTATTTCGACTACCTCCAGATCGCGAAATCGAAGACCATCGCCGCCCCCTACGTGCTACGCGCCTACCCCGGAGCCCCGGTAGCGACCCCGCTCGCGTGGTCCGAAGTGAAACATGGATTAGATCCCGCCCAGTTCCACATCCGCAACGCCCCCGGCCGCTTCCGCGACAAAGGGGACTTATTCGAAGGCGTCTTGCGCAAGCCGCAGCGCATCGAAGACGCGCTCGGGAAGCTGGAGAGCCTGTTCCGTTAGCTTCCGAAACGGCGTTTCATCACTCATTCTTACGGTGCGATATGATCTTGAAACACGAAGAGGAGGACTTCCATGAGAATCTACTGCGCGATCTGGATTCTGGCCCTCGCGGCGGTAAGCGCTTTCAGCCAATCCGTGCCCAAGCTATCCAACGGCAAGCCCGACTTGAGCGGCGTATGGGACCATCCGCGCGTCGGCGATATGAGCAAAGACGTCAGTGGCCGCTGCGTCGGCGGCACCATGGGCTGCACCAGCACCGGCTTCAAAAATATCGATTCTTTGCTGACGCCGTACGGCAAGACCGAAAACAGCAAGCCCAAATTCGATTACGGCGTCCACTGCCTGCCCTGGGGCTATGTGCGCTCGTGGGGCACCCCCTACCCGCTCGAATTCGTGCAGAACGTCAATCGCCTGGCCATTCTCTTCGAGCAGAACAATATGTTCCACGTCGTGCCCACCGACAGCCGCGATCATCCCAAGGAGCTTGACGCCACCTGGATGGGCAACTCGGTCGGCAAGTGGGATGGCGATACCCTCGTGATCGACACCATCGGCTTCAACGGCCGCACCTGGCTCGATACCGAACCCGAGCGCCTCACCAGCGATGCCCTCCACGTCATCGAGCGAATCGACCGCCCCGACTTTCAGCACTTGAAGTACGAAGTCACGATCGACGATCCGAAGATGTACACAAAACCGTGGAAGAACACCCGCACCTTCGTCCTCATGAAACCCGGCCAGGAAATCATGGAATACTCCTGCGACGAAAACAACAAGGAGATCAACGAAGGCCACATCACCGACGCCTGGACTAAGAAGTAAGCGAGCCCCGGTGACAGGTCGCCGCGCCGTGCAGTACGCTGGAATCCAGCCATGCCGTCCAAGACGTTGCCGGCGCGATACTACACCGATCCCGGATGGTTCCAGGACGAAGTTGAACGATTCTTCGCCCGCCGCTGGTTCTGCGCCGGGCGCGCCGACGTCATCCCCCACGCCGGCGACTACTTCCTGCGCGATCTCGCGGGCGAAAGCCTGATCGTCGTGCGCGACTCCGATTCCACCATCCGCGCCTTTTATAACGTCTGCCGCCATCGCGGCACCCGCTTGTGTTCCGCCGCCGAAGGAACATTTAGCGCGCGTATTCTGTGTCCCTATCATGGTTGGGCCTATGCGCTCGACGGCCGGCTCGTGGGCGCCCCGCATATGGATGGCGTGGGCTTCCGGCGCGAGGACTATCCGCTCCAGCCGCTCCATGCCGCCCTATGGGACGGTCACATCTTCCTGCATATGGGGCGCCGCCCCCAACCGCTGTCTCGTCAACTCGCCGGTCTTCCCGGAAGATTCGCCGCCTGGCGCATGGAAGAGCTCCGCCTCGGCCGTCGCATCCTGTACGACGTCAAAGCCAATTGGAAGCTGGTCATACTCAACTACAACGAATGCTTGCACTGCCCGCTCGTGCACCCCGGGCTGAACCGTCTGACCGATTATCTCGGCGCCGATAACGAACCGCCTCGCGACACCTACATCGGCGGCGCTATGGGGTTTTCCGGAAGCGCGCAGACTATGAACGCCGATGGCCGCCTTCGCCGTCCCTACCTGCCGGGCCTGAACGAATTCCAGCGGAAGCATGTCTACTACTACGCGATTTTTCCCAACCTGCTGCTGGCGCTTCATCCCGATTACATGCTCATCCACACCCTCTGGCCCAAGGCAGTGGACCGCACCGAAATTATCTGCGAATGGTATTTTCATGAGTCCACAGTCGCCAGCCCCGGGTTTGACCCAACCGATGCCGTGGAATTCTGGGACTGCACCAATCGCGAAGACTGGCGGATTGTCGAGCAATCGCAGCTCGGGATCCAGAGCCGCGCCTATACCCCAGGCCCCTACTCGCGCCGCGAAGAGCTGCTCGCGGGCTTCGACAAGCTGGTTCGGAGTAGCGCGCGCCCCCGCCGCACCCGCACCGCCAGGCGCCGCTAACGCGCCAGCACCACCAGGTTGCACCCGCCGAAGAGCTTTACCGAAAGTTCCGGGCTGATCGCAAAGCTCGCCCCCCGGATTGCTTTGAGCAGCGCCGCCGAAAGCCCGCGCGCTTGATTCGGCCACGGTCCGTAACAATGCTCCACCACTTCGTACCCCGTGTGCCGCAGCGTGTCCAGTGCGATCTCCTCGTTGAAATGGTGCAGGTGCCGCAGCCCCTCCCGCCATCGCGTGAATACGCCGGTGCGGATCGCGCTCTGCACCGTGATATCGAGCGAAAAGCTGATAATCTTCCACTCGGCTCGCTCCCGCAGCATCCGCAGGAACCCCAGATAATCCTCGATATGATCGATCACTTCAAGAACCAGCAGCAGATCGAAGCGGGGCGTTTCGATCTCGCCGAAGTCCGCCACCTTCACCTTCAGCCGTTCGTTCTCCCGCTCGTGGGCCAGCCGGATCGCCGCCGGCGCTATGTCATAGCCCCAAAATCGGCACTCCGGATCCATCTTCAGCTGCAGTTGCCTCAGAACTTCTCCCACGCCGCAGCCGACATCGCAAATCGTCCGCGGCTGAAGCTTTTGTTTGTCCAGCAGCCGCCGCACGTTTTCCGCCTTCCAGGGCGAGTATTCGATGTGCCAGCTCGGGTTTTTCGCCAGATACTCGCCATTGATGTGCGGGTCCGAAAGCGGATCCACAACACTGCTGAATCTTTGCGATCTCGCGCGCGATTTCTCTTCGTTGGAGCTCAGCATAGGTTCGAAACGGCGAATCGTGTGCACTCTGAAGTCCAACGCCGTTACACTTTGAACGATGGTGCGAAAACAGCGTTCGAACCGTTACAAACCCGGTGTCGGCCCGTGCCGGATGCTCTTATTTCGTGAGAAAACGGAATACGGTCGTACTGCGGAACACATCGCCGGGCTTCAGTGCCGTGGAGGGAAATTTCGGTTGATTCGGAGAATCGGGGAAAATGCTGGGTCTCAAAACAGAATCCAGAACGGCGTTCGTACGAAACCCAACCTTTGCCCGGCATGCTCGCCAAGGAATTCGCAGTGCAAAACTGCACGCCCGGCTCGCTCGTGAGCAGCTCGAGTACGCGGCCGCTCACCGGTTCCTCAACATGCGCCGCCAGCGTCAGACCCGGCGCCGTGCGGTTCAGCACCCAATTGATCGTATCCGCCGCCCCGGTTGAGTTGCTCGTCACTCTGCCCGATTCGCGACCCGATCGGGGCCGGTGACCGAAAGTCGAACGGAGTGCCGGCCACCGAACGCTGCTCTCCGGTAGGGATCAGCCCCGCATCCGAGCACAACGTCCGCGATCGCGCCCGTGCGGTCCGGCGTTTTCAGCGATACCACGATCCCGCCGTAGTTGGTGATCCGCGCTTCCACGCGATGCCGGTTGGTCAGTGTGTACAGCGAGACCGCTGTACCGTCCGCCCGTCTTGCCGAAAATCCGACCGGGTCACCCCGATGGCCGCATTCATGAAGCTCGCACTCCCAACCAGAAGCGCCGCGATCGCCCGCACCCTCGAATTCTATGCGCTTTCAAATGGCCTGGCAAGCCGCGTCACAATGACAATATGAACGTGATCGCCGATATCTGCATCATCCCTCTGGGTGTGGGCGTCTCGGTTTCCCGGGAGATCGCCGTTTGCGAACGGATCTTCGCCGACGCCGGCCTCTCCACCCGCCTGCACGCTTACGGAACCAACGTAGAGGGCGATTGGGACCGCGTCTTCGAGGCTGTCAAGCGGTGCCATGAGCAGTTGCATGCCCAGGGTGTCCCGCGCATCTCCACGAACATCCGATTTGGTACGCGCACCGATCGCGATCAGACCATCGACGACAAGGTCCGAAGCGTGGAACAGAAATTGAAATCCGGCCGCTAAATCAGACCAGTTTCGCTTCCAGCATCGTGTATGAGTGCGGCGGCAAGCGGTACCGCAGCTTCCTACCGTCCGTCGCCACGGAGCGCTTTACCGGCTTCACCGTCACGGTCTCGAAGCTGTTCTCCGATTTGATATCCGGCCCATTCACTTCCGTCACCGCGGCCGGCCCTTGAAACTGCTTATCTTCCAGTTCGAATTCCACATCAATCGCCTGGTCGCGATGCCGGTTCACTACGTTCAGCACCACCCTCCCATCGTTCAGACTCGCCGATATATCGAGGTAATCCACCTCGTCAAACCGGCGGCTCCTGTACTTCGGGCTGTCCACGAATAGCTCCAGGGCCGTGCCCCGCACGTGCCCGGCAAACAACTGCAGCGGATAGTAAATGGTTTGCAGGTACAGGCCTCTCTCGTTGGTGAATATCGGCGCGATCACATTCACTAGCTGCGCCATGTTCGCGATCTTGACGATATGCGCATGGTTCACGAACGCATTAAGAAAGGTCGCCACTACCAGCGCATCTTCCAGGTTGTAATGTTCCTCGAGAATACGGCGGCCGCGCTCCTGGTTGCCGCGCGCCCGGTACCATACGTTCCACTCGTCCCAAGCGATGTAGATCTTGCGGCCCCGCACGCCCGATAGCGCCGCATTAATGATCCCCTCGCCCGTCTTGATCCTCGCGCTTAGCTCCAGCGAACTGGCCAGGAAATCGTCAAACTCGTTCTGCGGGTTGCCCACGTATGTGTGCAGCGACAGATAATCGGCGTGATTCTTCAGATATTCCAGCACCGTCCGGTTCCAGCCGGTCCAGTCCGAACCCGCCCCGAAGTTCGACGACCCCGCCGCGATCAGCTTCACGTTCGGGTCCGTCAGCTTCATGAGCTTCGCTGCTTCTAGCGCGAATTTCCCGTAGTCGTCGGCGCTGCGATGCCCCATCTGCCACGGACCGTCGATCTCGTTGCCCAAGCCCCAGTAAGTCACCTTCCACGGATCGCGCCGTCCGTTTTGTCTCCGCAGCCGCGTCATCGCCGTGTCTTCGGCCGAATTGCAGTATTCCACCCACTGCTGCGCCTCTTCCCATGTGCCCGTGCCCAGATTCGCACAGATGTAGGGCTCCGCCCCCAACAGCGCGGTGTAGTCGAGGAACTCGTGCGTGCCGAAGCGGTTGCTCTCCACGGTGCCCCACGCCATTTCCAGCCGGGGCGGCCGCTGGTCCCGGGGCCCGATCCCATCGCGCCAGTGGTAATTCGAAGAGAAGTTCCCGCCCGGCCATCGCAGAATACTGACTCCGAGCTTTTTCGCCGCGTCCAGCACGTCCTGCCGATAGCCATCGGCATCGGCTAGCGCCGATTTCTCGTCGAACACGCCGCCGTCGATGCACCTGCCCAGATGTTCGATAAAGTTGCCGTAGATTTTCGGGTCGATCTCACCGATCGTTCGTTCCGTATCAATCTTGATTCGCCCCCGTAAGCCCGGGGCCTGCCCGCGCAGAATTGCCGGCGCCCCCGCTAGCGCCTTCGAAAACGTCCGTCTGGAAAGCATCGCCATCCTCCTCCCCGGCCCTTGGCATATAATCTTACGACAGCGCAGTCTCTTATAAGAAGGAGTGCACCATGAGGCTTTTGTTTTCGCAGCGAACCGCCGCGTTGTTTTTGGCGGCCCTCGCGCTACCGCTCTGGGCCCAGACCGGCGCCAAAAACGGGGAGTGGCGCACCTATGGCGGCGACCTCGGCAATACCCACTACTCCGCCCTCGATCAGATCAGCGCGGCCAACTTCAATCAGCTGCAGGTAGCCTGGCGCTTCAAAACCGATAACCTCGGCCCCACGCCTGAATATAATCTCGAAGGCACTCCCCTCATGGTCAATGGCGTCATGTACGCCACAGCCGGCACCCGGCGGGCCGTGGTCGCCCTCAACGCAGCCACCGGCGAATTGCAGTGGGTCCACTCCGAACAGGAAGGCAGGCGCGGCGATGTCGCGCCCCGCAAGCTCTCCGGCCGCGGACTCGCCTACTGGACCAACGGCCAGGAAGAGCGCATCCTTTATGTAACGCCCGGCTACCGCCTGATCGCGCTCAGTGCCAAAACCGGCAATCCCATTACCAGCTTCGGCGTCAACGGGGCGGTCGACCTGAAAATGAATGACGATCAGGAGATCGATCCCGAGTCCAGTGAAATCGGCCTGCACGCCGCACCTGTGGTCGCCGGTGATATCGTGATCGTCGGCGCTGCCCATAAGCCCGGCGGCGTTCCCACCAGCAAGACCAATGTGAAGGGTTACGTGCGCGCCTTCGACGTCAAGACCGGCCAGCGCCTCTGGATCTTCCACACCATCCCCAAACTCGGTGAATTCGGCTATGACACCTGGCAGAACGATTCCGCCACCTACACCGGCAACGCCGGAGCTTGGGGACAGATCAGCGTCGATACCGACTTGGGCATGGCGTTCATTCCGGTCGAACTCCCCACTGGCGATTACTACGGCGGCCATCGTCCCGGCAATGGTCTGTTCGGCGAAAGCGTCGTCGCCGTCGATCTCAAAACCGGCCAGCGCAAGTGGCACTACCAGTTGGTCCATCACGGCATCTGGGATATGGATATCCCCGATGCGCCCATGCTCGTCGACATCATGCAAAACGGGCGCCCCGTGAAGGCTCTCGCGCAGCCCACCAAGCAGGCGTTCTTATACGTGTTCAACCGCGAAACAGGCCAACCGATCTTCGGCATGCAAGAGCGCCCGGTCGAAAAGGGCGACGTTCCCGGCGAATGGTATTCCCCTACCCAGCCTTTTCCGGTAAAGCCTCCCGCTTATGACCGCCAGGGTTTTGAGATGCAGGACCTGATCGACTTCACGCCCGAGTTGCACGCCGAAGCCGTGCAGATCGCCTCCAGGTACAAGCTCGGCCCGATCTTCACCCCGCCCGTTGTCAGCAAGCCTGAAGGCCCCTATGCAACGCTGGCTTTAGCCACCGCCGGCGGCGGCACCAACTGGGCCGGCGGCGCATTCGATCCCGAAACCCATACTGCCTATGTGCCTTCGCAGCGCGCTCTGACCGCGCTGGGCCTGTTGCCTCCCACCAACAACCGCTCCGATATGCGCTACATCTCCGGCAGCGCGGCGCCCCGCAGCGGCCGCGGACCTGGCGGCGGTGGTGAAGGTGGCGGCGGTGGTCTGACCGTCCAGGGCCTGCCGTTGGTCAAACCGCCCTACGCCAGCATCACGGCCATTAACCTCGATCGCGGTGACATCATTTGGCAGATCGCCCACGGCGAAACACCCGACAACATCCGCAATCACCCCGCGCTGAAAGGGGTCACAATTCCGCGTACCGGCCGCCCCGGCGTGTTCAGCGTGCTCGTGACCAAGACCCTCGTCATAGCCGGCGAGCGCGGCACGTTCACCACGCCTTCCGGCCAGGTCGGCGCCATGCTGCGCGCCTATGACAAAGCCACCGGCAAGGATGCCGGCGCCGTCTATATGCCCGCGGGCCAGACCGGCACGCCGATGACCTACATGCTGAACGGCAAGCAATACCTCGTGGTAGCCATCGGCGGAGCCAACTTCCCGGCCGAACTGATCGCTTACAAACTACCAAGCTGACGGGGGGCAGGTCTCCCGCCTGCCCTTAACGTTTACAGCGGCGCGTCCGGCCGCATTATGGAGCGCCACATGTGCGCCACCGGGCTGTTGTCGAATCCCAGCCCTTCCTTTGGCTGCTTGAAGTGCCGCCCGATTATATCCGTGAACTCCTCCAGCTGCGGGTTCACGTTCGGCTCGAACGCGTATAGATCGTTTACCGTCACCTGGCGCGGATAAATGTACCACTTATGCTTCCGCACCATCTCGTAAGTGGCCTCGATATACGGTTCCGGCTTGTAGTCGGCGCCGAACACCCGCCGGTATAGATCCGGATACTTGTAGCCGTTCTCCTGGTCTTCGTAGAATCGCAGCACCTGGTGATACCGGATCGCGAACGCGGCTTTCTCCGAAATGTACGGCTCAAACAGCTGCGCACCCCACCACCCGTGTTCCACTCGGATCAGCGCCTGCACCGTATCGTGCAGCAGGCAAGCCAGGATGATCTCCTCCGACATCCCGTTCTTCTTCGCCAGATTCGCGCTCTGCAGCACGTGATTGGCGGTGCCTTGAAACCGTAGGTTGAAGAAATCGATCAGCGTCGGTTTCTCCGGCATCGCCGGCAGCTTGTTCACATTTCCTCGCGGGCTGACAAACAGTCTGCCGACACCCCGCCGCCACTGCCGCGCCTCGATCTGAGCTTCGACTTCCGACGCCGTCGGGAATTTCGCGCCGTTCAACTGCCGCATCATATGCTCTTCGAGCGCGTCGGCCTTCTCCTCGTCGCTCATCCTGTCGATCGTGGCCGCGCTCCCCAGGCTCGCCAGGAACGCCGTGCGATCGATTTCCATACTTCCCCTCCTGTTACTATTTTAGTGACGTCGACCATCTGGCCGCCGGCCCATTCCATGCCCCGCCGAACCCGCTCTCATATCGCGGTCTACCTGCTCATCAGCCTCGCGGGCGCCGCCTTCTGCACCGTGATGGCGCTGCGCAGTCCCACCGCCTGGAATGTCGATTTCAATGAATTCTATTCCGCCGGAAAGCTCGTCGGATCCGGCCGGCTCTACGACTGGGCCGCGCTCCGCCCGATCGAGCTCGAACACACCCTCCGAACCGTCCCCTTCGGCCGCATCCCCGCTTTCGCCATCGCGTTCGTGCCTTTCTCTGTGATGCCGTATACAGTCGCGCGCGCGCTATGGCTCATTTTGGGATTCGCCGCCCTCGCCGCCGTCGTCGCACTCTGGCCCCTGTCGCGCTGGGAGCGCCTGGCCGCGGCCCTATGCTGGTCCATCCCGGCGGCCATGTGCCTGGCGTTCGGTCAGGATTCGGTCCTGTTCCTGTTCTTCGTCGCGCTCGGACTGGCGTTGCTTCGCAAGGAGCGCGATTTTTGGGCGGGCGTGGCGCTCTCCGCCTGCGCTGCCAAGCCGCATCTCGCTCTGCTTCTGCCCGTCCTCCTCGCCGCGCGCGGAAAATGGAAATCCCTCCAGGGCGGCATCGTCGGCGGCGCCGTGATGCTGCTGGTCTCGTTCGCCGCCGAAGGGGCCGACTGGCCGGCGCGCCTCCTCTCTCTCTCGCGCGCTCCCGAGTTCAACCCCGCCCCCGACCGCATGCCCACTCTCGCCGGCCTCCTCTCGATGTTTGGTGGCAGTCTTCCGGTGCAAATCGCCTTGTCGATCGCCGTGGTTGCTGCCTGTTGGATCCTCAGCCGCCGCTTGCCTCTGGCGTCCGCGATGGCCTTGGCTCTGGCCGGGGGGCTGCTGGTAAGCCCTCATGCCTACGGATATGATGCCCTGCTGCTCCTGCCGGCGCTGATGTTGCCCTTCGAAACCGGGCACCCGCTCTGGACACAGACTTGGGCTCTTCTCTTGATGACGCCGCTGCCTTACCTGATCCTGCTCAGTCCTCGCGAAACGGCCGGCCACCTGGCCGTCAGCGGGTTCACGCTCACCTTGTTTGCGTTGGAACTATACCGCATCCGGCGGCCGGTGCCGGTTCAGAAGGTGGTCGACGCCGCGGTCGGATCCTCCACGCGCAAACCCGTCGGCCCCACGTAAACCGATTGCGGACGGATTAGCTTACCTTCGCGCACTTGTTCCAGGCAATGCGCCGCCCAGCCGAGAACACGGCCCACCGCGAAGGTTGGGGTGAACAGCTCCGCGGGAAGTCCCAGTCCGTGCAGCAGCAGGGCCGTATAGAACTCGACGTTCGTGTCCAGGCGCCGGTCCGGCTTCCGCTCGCGCAGTAATCGAAGCGCGGCGCGCTCGACGGCTCGCGCCAGGTCGTAAAGCTGCCGGTCTCCCCCGTTCGCATAAAACCGCTCCGCGGCGGCAGCTAGAATGTCGGCCCGGGGATCCCGAACGCGGTACACGCGATGGCCGAATCCCATCAGCCGCTCGCCGCGATCCAGCCGCGCTCGAATCACCGCCTCCGCGCGCTCCGGCGCCCCGGCCTCGAATACCATTTCAAGCGCCGGGCCCGGCGCGCCGCCGTGCAGCGGCCCCTTTAGTGCGCCCACGGCCCCGGTGATCGCCGAGATCACATCCGACTTCGTTGATACAATCACCCGCGCCGTGAACGTCGAAGCATTCAGGCCGTGATCGCAAACCGTATTCAGATACGTTTCAAGCGCGCGCGTACGTTCCGGCGCGGGCTCGGTCCCAAACAGTTGATGCAGGTAATGCGCGGCATGCGGCAGATCCTGGCGGATGGGAACCGGCGCCTTTCCCTCGAGCAGCCGCCAGTACGTTCCGACCAGCGACGGAAACGCCGCGATTGCCGTGAGCGCGTCGGGGCGCGCGTCCTCCGCCTGCGCCAGCCGGAGCAGCGGCGTCGCCATCAGAAGCGCGTCCATGGGCGTTGCTTTCCGCGCCGCCGCTTCCCGCAGCAGTTCGATCGCCGCCCCGGGCAGCGCGCGCCGCGCCGCCAGCTTCCGCGCGAATTCCGTAT
>DATGII010000265.1:0-92965 GCA_035295805.1 Bryobacteraceae bacterium
ATGGCGAATAAATCAATGGATAACGATGCCGGCCGCCGCGCCACTGCGACCAATACCAACGCCAACGTCGCCGGGCGCACGATGGGAGGCTTCTCCGGATTCGGGATGGCGGGGACCTTCATCGCGCAGAGCTCGAAGTACGTCGGCACTGCCTTCGGCCTGTACGGCATGGGCATCTCGGTGTATTCGAACGTGATCGCGCGCGGCAGCGAAGTACACTTCGGCCAAAACGCGATGATCGATATCAAATTCGGCGCCCGCCCGCCCGCCGGCGCATCGAAGCTGGCGGCGGAGTAACGCAGCTAGACGACGCGGCCGAACTCCAGCTCGACTCGCTCCAGCGCTACGCGCGCGGCTCCCAGGATCGACGCGAAGCGCAGGCGTTCGCCGGTGGCGGCGACCCGTTGGGAAAGCGCGCAGAATTCCTCGGCGATCTTGACCGATTGCCGCTCAAGCCTTTGCAGCCGGCTTTCGAGCGAGGGCTCATCGCGCGGCGGCTTGGGCGCCGCCGCACGTAGTTCCGCTACCGCGGCGGCGAGCTTGTCTGCGTTTTCGGGCAGCAGCGCGATCACCTGATCGCCGCAATGAACCGATTGATCCTTCACGGCCGGCGCGATCGCGCGGTACTCTAGCGCCGAAATGCCGGTCAGCTGCGCGAGTTCAAAGTATTCCGGTCCGAATTCCTCCAGGTACCGGATGATGCGATTGACGTGCGTGAGACTAATGCCGAGATAGCGCTTGCAGAACCCGGCAAACGTCATTTGCAGGCTCCGATACACCTTCTGGTTGCGGATTTCGCGCAGTGCGCTGGCATCGGCGGCCGAGCACCGCGCCGCAATCGAACTAAACGCCTGGCGGCGTCCGAGCAGCGTGCCGAGACGGAGATCTCCGCCGCTGGATCTGTAGGTGGACTGAATCATACTGGTGCGCTGGGCCTTTCCGACCAAAATGGTTCAAATCTGAAAATCCGGCACTGATGGGAAGGCAGTTACGAAAGGGGTCGAATCATCGTGGTCTAAACTCCCGATTTCAGCTTGCCAGACCAGGTGTTCAAAACCGGCCCATGGAGAGCCTGAGAGCCGCTGTAAGTGCCCGCAAAGAGGCCGGTTGAAAATATTTCGAAAATCCGTCAACGAAACCGGGAACATGCGGCCCGGGACCTAACCACTTGGCGCCAGCTACGTATACTCCTGGTATGAGTTCGATCGCTCGCGATCTGCGTTATGGCGTGAGGCTGCTTCGGCGCAGTCCCGGGGTGGCCGTGATCGCGGTGCTCTGCCTGGCATTGGGCATGGGCGCCACCACGGCCGTCTTTACGGTAGTGGACGCGGTGGTCTTTCGGCCTTTGGCCTATCAGCATCCCGAGCGGCTGGTGCGGCTCTATACCGAGTTCCCGACTTTTCCGAACGGCGGACTGCGGCGGTTTCCGGTGTCGCCGCCGGAGTTCGTAGAAATGCGGGAAAGGCTCCGCTCCTACGAACACCTTGACGCCTGGCAAGTGATTGGCGTGAACCTGATAACCACACAAGAGCCGATGCGGGTCACCGCCACCCTGGTCAGCGGGACTTTGTTCGACAGCCTGGGAGTCCGGCCGCAGATGGGGCGCTGGCTCAATCCGGATGACGACCGCGAGGGCGCGCCGCAAGCCATCCTGATCTCGGATGGATTGTGGCGGCGCGGGTTCGGCGGGAATGCGGCTGTCCTGGGCCGGGATACGAAGCTGAATGGGCTGCCGGCCACCATAGTCGGCGTGATGCCGCCCGGTTTTGAATACCCGCCGGGACAAGTGGATGTGAGCGACGTCTGGGCGCCGCTCCAACTCACGGCCGCCGACCGGCAACGCCGCGGCAATCACCGGCTCGCCGTTCTGGCAAAGCTCAGGCCCGGCGTGACGCTGGCGCAGGCGCGCCAGGAACTGGCTCCACAAATGACGGTTTGGGGAGCGCGCCGGTCAAACAACTTCCATACGATTGATCCACAGACTCACCCGCTGCTGGCCTACGGCATGCAGGAGGAGGTCGTACGCACCGTGAGTCCGGCGATGCTGGTGATCCTGGGAGCTGTCGGTTTCGTGCTGCTGATCGCCTGCGTAAATGTCGCCAACCTGCTGCTGGCGCGGGCGGAAGCGCGGCAGAAAGAGATCGCGGTCCGGACCGCGATGGGCGCGGGCACGGCCGGCCTGATCCGGCAGTTCCTGGCCGAAGGGCTGCTGATCGCCGCCAGTGGCGCGCTGTGCGGGCTCGGGATTGCGTGGGCCGGCGTGCGGCTGCTGTTGTGGGCCGGTTCGGACGCCATCCCGAGGGCTTCGGAAGTCGCCATCGACTGGCGCGTGCTGGCCTTCACCGGCGCGGTGCTGATCGCGACCACGGTAGGATTCGGGCTGGCGCCGCTCGCCCAAATCTTGACCCGCGGCACGCATGATGTACTGAAGGCCGTGGCCGCGCGCTCCTCGGCAACCGCCCAAGCCGCGGCGTTACGGCGCGCTCTGGTGGTCGGCGAGCTCTCTTTGGGGCTGGTGTTGCTCGTATCGTGCGGGTTAATGGTGCAGGCTTTCTGGCGACTGCAGGCAGTCGATCCGGGTTTCGATCCGGGCCATCTGCTCACTATGCGCATCGCCTTACCCCCCGGCCAGTACGCCGACGATGCCGCCGTCAAGAGCTTCCTGAACCGTCTCGAAGATGGACTGGCACGTTTGCCCGGAGTAACGTCGGCTACGGTGATGGCCGGCCTGCCGCCACAGCGGCCGGCCGATGTCAGCGACGTGGCGATCGAAAACTTCGTGCCGCGCCCGGGAGGACCGGTCCAGAACGTAGATTTCTGGCAATTCACCGGCCACCGCTTCTTTGAAACGCTGCACGCCCGGCTGGTGGACGGCCGCCTGCTGGATGAACGCGACGGCGAAAATGCGCCTCCCGTGATGGTGGTCAACGAGACCATGGCCCGCACGTTCTGGCCCGGCCAAAGCGCCATCGGACACCGGTTGCGGCTCGGCCCTCCGGCCTCGCCTTGGCGCACGATTGTCGGAGTGGTCGCCGACCTGAAGAATGCCGGAACGGACCAGCCGACGGGGACGGAGTTTTTCGTTCCCTGGCGGCAGGCGCAGGGCATCCGCAACGTGCAAGTAGTGATCCGGACGCCGGGCCCGCCCCTGGGGGTAGCTGGCACGGCGCGTGGCGCAGTTGCGGCACTCGACGCAAGCCTGCCCATTGCCGCGGTGCGCTCGATGGAGGAGGTGCTGGCCCAATCACAATCGCGGCCGCGCTTCCTCAGCATCCTGCTGACATTCTTCACGGTGGTGGCGGTGACGCTGTCGGGCATTGGAGTGTACGGGGTGATCTCGTATGCGGTGGCGCGCCGGTCGACCGAAATCGGCATTCGCATGGCCCTGGGCGCGGATGGTGCGCGCATCTTGCGCATGGTGCTGAAGCAAGGCCTCGCCCTGGGCGCCGCCGGCGTGGTGATTGGAGTGTCTGCTGCGCTGTGGCTGACCCGTTTCCTGAAGACGCTGCTGTTCGGGATTCAGCCGCTGGATGCCCCTACGTTCGCGGTGACCGTCGCCCTGTTATTTGCCTTGACCCTGATCGCGACCTGGCGGTCGGCGCGCCGCGCCACACAGATCGATCCGGCCGTAGCGCTGCGGGACGAGTAGCGTCCTAACCGTTCTCCGCCTTTGGTATTTCTCCGTGCAGGATCAGCCGCGTGAAGGTTCGAAGCACGCGTACATACTTAGCGCGCGCCCGGATTTCGCGACGCAAGGCCTGGGGCAGGGACGGCCTTTCGCCCGGAGGCGGATGCGTCCTGAGTTCCGACTGTACCTGGCGCCACTGCGCCAATGCAAGGCGGTAGTCCGCCCGGGCTGCTTCGACCCGCTCCCGCCACACCTCCTCCAGGCGTCTCCGCGCGGGCTTGTCCACGTAAGTGACTGTACGCCACAGTGTTCCGCGTCGCAATGTGGAATTTTGTCGGGAAATGAATTGGCTTTCCCGCAGCGGGCAAACACCTGTACTTGTTACGAGGCCTGGCAATCATGGTGGCGCCCTGAAGCGGCGCATTGCCTCATTTTTTTCGTGAACCTGTCGTGACATAATGCGGAGCATCAGGAGGATGAGATGAGAATCAACCCGTGGCTTGCAAACCTCATCTTATGCGGCAGTTGGTGCCTCTGGGCGCAAACCGCGCCGAGCGGCCCGGGTTCAGCGCCGGAATCCAAATCCCACCGCGCGGCGCCGCGGCTCAGTGACGGGAAGCCGGATTTTTCCGGCATTTGGATCGGCGGCGGCCCGTTAGCCGATTTGGCCGAGGGTCTCCCAGTGGGTCAAACAGTCCCTCTGCTACCGGCAGCGGCGAAGCTCATGAGCGAGCGCCTCGCCAAAGACGATCCGGAAGCAAACTGTCTGCCCACGGGGATTCCCCGCATCGCGCCGTATCCCTGGACGTTCGCGAACGCCCCTGGCCGGCTGTACATCCTCTTCGAAGGGAACATCCACAGCTATCGGCAAATCTTTATGGATGGGCGCTCCCATCCCAAAGACTTGAATCCGACCTGGTACGGACATTCGGTGGGCCGTTGGGAGGGGGATACGCTGGTGATCGATACGGTCGGGTTCAATGACAGGTTTTGGTTCGATTTCCGAGGCCACCCCCACACGGAAAGACTACACACGGTGGAGCGCTACACGCGGCCGGACTATGGAACGTTGGTGAACGCGATCACGATCGAGGATCCAGGCGCCTACTCCAAGCCATTCACGGTGACATTCAGCGCGCACCTGTTTGAGGGGGACCTGATCGAGTACATCTGTCAGGAAAACGAAAACTCGAAGCAACACCTGCAGGGTCCGGCGATCCCACCAACCCGGGAGCTGCAGCCGGAAAGCACCCTGCTGCCGCTGACTCCGAAGGACGCCACCAGCCCACGGTAGCGCGGCGGCCATATTATTTCAGCTCGAGATTGCCGGCCCCGAGGTTGGCGCGCAGGTTGTATTTGCCGGGGCCAGTCCAAGCCAGGTGATGGGAAAGCGTGCCGTCGGGTTCGCCGAAAGGTCCGCCACTGAGATTCCCCACTTTCACCGTTGCATCGACGCCGGCGTAGTCGTTGGGACTGCCGACGCCGATTTCAACGTTACCGGCTTTGGAATCGATATCCTTGCTGCCCGCGATTCCCGCCATTTCGAGGTTGCCGGCGGCGAGGCGGAGGACGAGGTCGGACGTCTTCGGCACTTCAATGGTTGCGTGGAAATTATTATGCGGCGTGTTCTTGATGGCGAGGGTGGCGCGAGGGCCGGTATTGCTCAGGTCGGCTGTTGCACCATCGCTATTGCCGCTGAACGAGACGCGGATGCGGTCACCGTCCGCGGCGTGGACCTGGTAGTCGCCGGCATCAAGTTCCATTTCGATGCGGCCGCCGGAGGCGAAATCCTTTTCCGCTTTGACAACCGGCGGATTCTGGGGGCCGGTGTTGATACTGCAAGACGCGCAGAACACAGTAGCAAGCACGAGCACAGCGGGAGATCTTTTCATTAATCGTCTCCTGGGTCGCCTTAGTATACAAGGAATGTGGCGCAGCCTTGTCAGCCGGCTCAGTTCGGATCCAGGCGCGGAAGGTTGCCACGAGATGGCGACGGCCGCGGGATTGGATGGGCGATCAAAGGCGCTGCGCCAGGCAGGTCGGGATGCACTCCATTCTTGTAAGAATTGCACGCGCTTTGTCGCTGCGGCGTCGACGCACACAACGATTGCATACTCTGAAAGAGAAGCGATAACCGGTTGTTGAAGACGGTGTGCAGATCGGTTCCTGCGGCGAGTTGGATATTATCGAAGTTGGAGCTGAGCAGTCCCGCACTACCGGCCGCCATGGAAAGTTTTGCCAGCGCGCCGGCGGCGCCATACGGATCATAACCGGCGCCCAGTCCCAGTAACATGCCGTATTCGTCCGCATCCAATTCCTGATTACTCCCCACCAGTTGGAGCCCGACTTTGCCTTGAATGATGTGTCCGAGTTCGTGACCGAGCAGGAATGCCAGCTCACTTTCCGAGTCGCTGATCAGTTCCGCCAGGTTCAGAAAGAAGTGGACTTCATTCGCACTGACGCTGGCGAAGGCATTAATCGAAGTTGTCGTCGAGTCAATCACAAGCTTTGGGGGCGGGCTGAGGGTCACAAGCTGAGCCGCCTGATTTAACACTTCGGACCAAACCTTATAAATGATTTCATTCTGCGAAGACGGCCAATTCAAACCAGACGGCGGATAACTGGCGAGCGCCGCCCCGTTCACGCTCAGCGTTAAGGCGACAAAATAGGAAGGCCCGTTGACCAGGACCGACCCTTGAAACGCCGCCGGCAAGTTAGGGAAAACCTGGGAGAGATTGAATGCCCGATGACCGTTGGCCGGCACAGTTACAAATGTATTGGTGACCGTATTGCCGGCGGTATCGATGGCGACGACACTCAGCGTCGTCGAGACGCTATAGGGGTTGGCCACAGCCACGCCGGTGTCTCTGGTGGCCGGCGAACGGAACAGGCGAGATGCTGGAGTCGCCTGGACGGCTACGCTTTGCTCCGAGACGCCGCCGGAGGAGAGGGTGTACTGGACCACGCCCTGCAGCGGAAGACTGGACAAGACCACGGCCCACCCACTAGCTATGGCGGATTGACCGGTTACTGTTTTGAGTGCGACGGAACCCTGCGCCGCCACAGAGAAGCTTAGTGTCGAGGCGGACCCGCTTCCAAAGTCCAGCGCCAGCGGTACGCCATTGTCATCATAAAAATAAGCGGTCGCGGTGCCTGCCGAGGATTGGTGAGGGTTGACGAAGATCAGGCTAGTCGTCCAGGAAGCACTCGCCGGCCCGCCCGCGACCAAGTGTGGAAAATAAGAAATGACTTGGGAGCCTTGGGGGTAGAGCTGCGCGGCCAAGGGGGGTTCCAGCGCGGTCAATGCCGTAAACAGCAACATCCAGCGGATCGGGTGCATAGGAATTGGAAAATCATACACAATTCAATCTCGCCCGGCAAGAGAAATTCGCACTAAGAAATTTGGATGGGTGCAAACGGGGATCTCACCGGCTGGAAAGCCGCCTTCGGCCAGCACTGGCTGCCCTCAGCTCACAGGCTGGGTAACTCTTCCGAGGTCTATCGCGCCGCTCGCTTATCGTGTCAGGCCGGCGGCCGGAACAGGCACAGCCAACTCCCGCAGGTCGTCCACCCAGTAGTCCGGCTCGAAGCGCGCCAACTCTTCAAGTCTGCCGTATCCGTAACGCACGGCGCACACCTTCACACCCGCGCGGCGGCCGGCTTCCATGTCGGCCGGGCTGTCACCGACGAACAGGCAATCTTCCGGTTTGGCGCCGAGTGCGTTGAGCGCGGTGAAGATTACGTCCGGGGCGGGCTTGCAGGGGAAACCGTCG
This sequence comes from Bryobacteraceae bacterium, assembly GCA_035295805.1. Lineage (GTDB taxonomy): Bacteria > Acidobacteriota > Terriglobia > Bryobacterales > Bryobacteraceae > PSRJ01. Next base: position 7,402 of record DATGII010000265.1, read on the forward strand.
GTGCCTTGTACGTGGTCGAAATGCGGGAGCAGGCCGAATTGATCGAGTACCGCGCGCGTGGTGATGCTGCCTTTTGTGGTGGCGGTGGATTTGCGGCCGCCTAACGCGGCCAGGCCTTCGGCCACTCCGGGGAAGATGCGCGTCTTCTGATGGCAGCGGTCGAGATAGATCGTGCGGTATTGCGCGATCAGACCGGCGGAGAGGTCGTCGGTGAACTGCGGCAGCGCCTCCCGGAAGCACTCGTTCAGGTGCAGGCCGATAAAACTTTTCAGGTACTCGAAATCGCGGGGGGGCGAACCATTAGTCACCAGCACCTGCTGGATCGCGCTGCAAATATCTTCGGCGGAGTCCAGCAGCGTGCCGTCGATGTCGAACAGGTAGACCGGGAAGGCCGGGACTTGTCCGTGATTTACCCGGATCACGCAGGCTGCGGACGCTCGCCTTCGTTGAATCCAGGAGCGCGGCGGCCGGCCTCGGGACGCAGCACTTGCTGGGTATGGTCTTCCGAATCGCGCGAGCCGGAACTGGGCATCGGCGGCAATTGCTGGCCGTTGATGATCGCCATCACTTCGTTGCCGTCAAGAATTTCGCGCTCCAGCAGCGCCTCTGCAATCTTCACCAAGACTTCGGAACGCTCTTCGAGAATGTGCGCAGCCGTATCGTATCCGCCCTGCACCAGCTTCTTTACCTGCTCATCGATGCGAATGGCGGTTTCTTCGCTGTAATCGCGGTGCTGCGCGATTTCGCGGCCGAGGAAGATCTGCTCCTCCTTCTTGCCGAAGCTGAGGGGACCGAGCTCGCTCATGCCCCACTCGCAGACCATTTTGCGGGCCATGTCGGTAGCACGCTCGATGTCGTTACCGGCGCCGGTGGTCATGTGGTGCATGAATTTTTCTTCGGCGATACGGCCGCCCATCAGGATGGCCAATTGGGCCAGCAGGTATTCCTTGTTGTACGAATGCTTGTCGTCGATCGGCAACTGCATCGTGACGCCCAGCGCCATGCCGCGCGGGATGATGGTCACCTTATGGACGGGATCGGCATTGGGAAGCACGGCCGCTACCAGAGCGTGGCCGGCTTCATGAAACGCAGTATTGCGCTTCTCGGCGTCGCTGAGGATCAGCGATTTGCGCTCGGCGCCCATCAGGATCTTGTCCTTGGCCAGTTCAAAGTCGATCATGGTGACGACTTTGCGATTCTGGCGCGCGGCGTTGAGCGCGGCTTCGTTGACCAGGTTGGCCAGCTCGGCGCCCGCGAGGCCCGGTGTGCCGCGAGCCAGCACGGAAAGATCGACGTTATCGCCCAAAGGAATCTTTTTTGTGTGGACGCGCAGGATGGCTTCGCGGCCCTGTACATCGGGCCGGCCGACCACCACACGCCGGTCGAATCGGCCGGGCCGCAGCAGCGCGGGATCGAGCACATCGGGGCGGTTGGTGGCGGCCACCAGGATCACGCCTTCGTTGGATTCGAAGCCGTCCATTTCGACGAGCAGCTGATTCAGAGTCTGCTCGCGTTCATCGTGACCGCCGCCCAAGCCGGCGCCGCGATGGCGGCCGACGGCGTCGATTTCATCTATAAAGATAATGCAGGGAGCGTTCTTTTTGCCCTGCTCGAAGAGGTCGCGAACGCGGCTGGCGCCGACGCCCACGAACATTTCGACAAAGTCCGAACCCGAGATGGAAAAGAACGGCACGCTGGCTTCGCCCGCGATCGCGCGGGCCAGCAAGGTCTTGCCGGTTCCGGGAGGTCCGATCAACAGCACGCCTTTCGGAATGCGGCCGCCCAGCTTCTGGAATTTTTGCGGCTCACGCAGGAACTCGATGATCTCCTGCAGCTCTTCCTTGGCTTCCTCGACGCCGGCGACGTCTTTGAACGTGACTTTCTTCTGCTGCGTGGAATGCAGACGGGCCCGGCTCTTGCCGAAGCTGAGCGCTTTGTTGCCCCCGCTCTGCATCTGCCGCATCATGAAAATCCAGAATGCGATCAGGACGATGAACGGAGAAGCGTTGAGCAGAATCGAAATCCAATTACCGGAACTGCTGTCTTTGATCTCGACGTTGACGCCTTTTTCCTGGAGCAGCTTGTAGACGTCGGGATAGTTCGTAGGAATCAACGTGTGTAATCCCTGGTTGGGGTTCTGGAAAGAGCCGTGGACCTCGTTACCGCTGATCGTGACTTCCTTCACCTGCCCCTGCTGCACCTTGTCCAAAAATTCGGTGAAGGTAAGCTGCTGCTCTTTCCGGCCTTGGCCAGTCCGCACCACGGCGAACAAAAGCACCGCAACGCAGATCAGCACCACCCAGAAAACCGCGGTCTTGATATTAGAATTCACTCGTCCTCCCTACCCGCTATTACGTGAGAAAAATGGCCTTTGATTTTATAGATGCCCGATTGCCGGCCGACGACTCTGGTTTCCCGGATTCGCAGCACAACCGGGGTCGCCGCGTCGGCGGCGTAGTCAGCAGCCGTGCCGAATTGGTGTGCCCACACAATGGAACCGCCCTCGGTCAAAACCGGCCAGTGCCGCCGTTCCCAGAGTGGGACGCGCGATTCCTGGAAAAGAGTTTTGATCTTCTGCGTGCCGGTAGACCCTTGCGGCTGGTACTGATCACCGGGGCGCCAGTTTCGAAATTCGAGGGGACCTGAGACCCGGTGCCAGTTCACGGCAGCCATCGTTTCATTATATACGGAAATCGGGTCACCGGAAACCGTAGATTTTTCAATTATTTCCAGGCATATTTCGAGTTCTGTACCGGGGATCGGGAAAACTCCTGGAACCGTGGCAGTCAATCGGTAGTTGCGGCTCGCTAAGGCATTGATCGTAGGACGGCCGAAGCGAAGCCAGGTGAAGGAGCGCATCACATCCAGACCGGGGGCCTGGAGACGCCCGTGCCCTTCGGTGGCGGCGGCCATCTCCAAGATTCCATTCACGTGCTCGAAATCGATTCCGAGCAGGTCACCCCGCACCAGGGCGATGGCGCGGCGAACCAGGCGGCGGCCTGCGGCCAAGGACAGCTTGCGAAGGTTAGTAGTTTCGAGCAAAAACGAATCCGCCGCGGGCACAATATATCTTTCCGATAATCGATCGATTTCCTCGTTCCAGTAGGCCTCCTCCGCCAGGGCCCAATCGGCGGTCTGAGCGAGGTTGCGCTCCAAGGCCGGGTTCCACTGCTGGATCAACTGCGGAAGCAAGTGATGGCGGATGCGATTACGCGCGAACACGGGGCTGCGATTGGTGGAATCTTCGCACCAGGGGATGCCGCGCTGGCGCAAGAAGTCGAGGATTTCGGCGCGGGCGACTTCGAGCAGCGGCCGCACCAGGCCCTCGGCAGTGACGGGGCGGATGGCGGCCAACCCGGCGCTGCCGGCGCCGCGGAGGAAGCGGAAGAGCACGGTTTCGGCCTGATCAGACCGGGTGTGGCCGGTGGCCACGCGCGCGACGGGCAGGCTGGCGATCATCTCGCGGAAAAACGAGATACGCGCTTCGCGGGCGGCCTGTTCCAGGTTGTCGCCGGCGGCGATGGCGGCGTCGCGCCCGGTGAACGGAAAACCGAATTCGGCGGCAAGGCGGCGGACGAATTCGGCGTCGGCGTCGGATTCGGCGCCGCGGAGGTGGTGATTTACATGGAGGACGTGCAGGCGGAGGTCCCACTGCGGGGCAAGCTCCCGGAGAACATGCAGGAGGCAGACCGAATCGGCGCCGCCGGAGACCGCGACGCCAACGGTTTGCCCGGCTTCGAACATGGCGTGGCGCGCGATGGTGTGGCGGATGCGGTCGAGCACAGGGCCCTTCCGTCATTTTACGTGGTGTGCCGGCGATGAGATGACCGGCTTTCCAGGCGGGCGTCGGGAAGGAATTTGATCGCGACGAAACGCCGAGCGCGATAGTATCTTGCTATGACTAATCGCCGAGATGTTCTTGCCAATGCCATGGTCCTGCTGTGCGGGGCCGCTGCCGCACATGCTCAGAACCAAACGGCGCCGGCCGGCCGCGGTCCGGTGTTCAAACAGGATCTGCCGAATGTCAGCCTCGATGGCTGGGAGGTGACGGTCAGCATCGTCGATATGCCGCCGGGACGGGTCGGCATGGCGCATCGCCATCCGGGGTTCGTGCTGGCATACGTGTTGGAGGGCTCGATCCGCACGAAAATCTCCGACACGCCGGAGAAGGTATACAAACAGGGCGAAATGTTTTATGAGTGGCCGGGGAGCACGCACCTGGTCTCGGCCAACGACAGCAAAACCGAACCGGCTAAGCTGCTGGCGATGATTTTCGCCAAAAAGGGCTCGCAGCAGGTGATGCCGGCGAACTAACGCGCCGCGGCCGGGTAGATGGTGGTTTTGGGGTGGAACTCGGACCAGGCGAACCAATACTCGGGCTCGAGGATCAACGGGTCGAGGTGTGCGCCGGCGAGTTTGCCGGAAGTGCACGCGCCATAGGCGTCCCAGCGCGAGTGCGTGGCGGCGTCGGTTAACTCGGTGACTTCTGGATTGGCGGCGCTGAACGTCAGCGTCTGACCCTTGAGCCGCGCTTTGAAAGCGGTGGTGGTGTCGGAGCCAGGCTGATGGACTACCACGATCGGCTCGCCTCCCATCGTTTCGTTGATCACGCGCGATTGCTGGAGCGCGGTGCGGGGGAACGCGCGCTCGGCGCCGTTGACGTCGAGGCCGAACACCATGGCTTTGGGCGGCAGGCGATCGTCATGCCGAATCACGCCGTCGGGTTCGGCGCCCTTGCCGGAGAGACCCTCGCGAATCTGCCGGTTCATTTCGGGAATGCGGTCGGCATAGCCCGGCAATGGCTTAAGTACCAGAGTGCTGGGATGACGGCTGTGCCACTCGCCCCAACTAGTCAGCAGAAACGGATAGAGCTGGAGATGCTGGCCCTTCAGCGGGCCGGAAATCGCCTCCAGCGTGGACTGCTGCCAGTGGCTGCCGGTTTCGCGATCACCGAAGACTTCGTTAACCCCGATGAGGCCGACGGTATCGAAATGCAGCGCGCGTCCCTGCGCGGCGGCCCTGAACACGAGGGCCGTGTTGCAGTAGGATCACCAGGTGACGGCGATGGGGCCGTCCGGCAATTGGTCGAGAACTACGCCGTGCTGGGCGAGGATCGCGGCCGGATAGGCCTTAATGGCCGCACCGGTGGCGATGCCGATCAGCCGGTCACCGGCGCTGAGGAAAGTGGCGGCGGAGGCGGGGATGAATTCCGGATCGTCGATCGATTTGTACGGTAATTTGGCCTGCGGGAAGGCAGCGGCTGCCAGCAGCAAAAGCAGCCCTATTGCGGGCGATTGACTGGCCTTCATGTCCCGCCATTCTATCGCAGGCCCCCGTATGCGGCGGAGAGGGCTGGTATCGTAAGAGTTCATTTTATGACTCCCGATATTTTGGAGCGCGCGGCGCGCGTGAAACTGCTTCTCATGGACGTGGATGGCGTCCTCACCGACGGGCGGATGTTTTACGTGCCCGATCCGCAGGGGCAGATGGTCGAGACCAAAGGGTTCAACGCACAGGATGGCATCGCGCTGCAGTGGCTGAACTGGAAGGGCATCAAGACGGGCGTAATCAGCGGCCGCGAATCGCCTGCGACGGTGGAACGAGCGCGGCAGGTGAAGATGGCTTACGTCTACCAGGGTCACATCGAGAAAGTACCGATTCTAGAGGAGATTCTAGCGGACGCCAATATCGACGGCAGCGCGGTGGCGTACGCGGGCGACGACCTGACCGATGTTGTCATTCTGCGGCGGGTGGGCCTGGCGATCGCGACAGCAAATGCGCGCGAGGAGGTAAAACGCGCGGCGCATTACGTGACGGAGGCGCGCGGAGGAGATGGGGCGATCCGGGAAGCGGCGGAGCTGCTGCTGAAAGCCCAGAACCGGTGGGGAGAGATCTTAAAGCACTACGAAGCGGAGTAGGTTGGGCATGTGACAATGGTCGCTATGGGGCGGTTTCTGCAGTTGGCTTTGCCGGCGGGCGTGCTGGCTACCGGCATCCTTTTCAGTTCGACAAGCACGTGGGCCAAGCCGGAGTACAGCCGAAAGACGAAGAAAGAATGCAGCTTCTGCCATCCGCCGGATTCCTGGAATCTCACCGACGCGGGGAAGTATTACCGCGAACACCACTACTCGCTCGAGGGGTATAAGGGCCCGGCGAAGAAGTAATCCTGCCACCTTCGCCGGATTTCGATCGACAAGCGTCAGCCGACCTGTGTAACTTACTTCTTCGCGGGGCTGGGCTGTTTGCGCACCTGCTCGAAATACTGTTCGACATAGCTTTCGAGGGCGGCCGGGATTTCGTCGCGGCCGATTTCGCCGCCGGAATCGGCGTGTTGCGCGGTGCGATCGGAATAAGCGGTACGGAGCTGCTGCACAGTGGATTGCACTTCGATGGTGGCTTCGCCGCTGAGGTTTTGCGAGCGTTTGCCTATGATCTGGCTGATCTTCCCCATGGCGGCCAACTGCTCGGCCTGCTTCACGTCTTTTTCGCCGTCGCGGTTGCCGATGCCGCCGCCGGGCTGCTTGTTGGAAGGCTGCGCGTCGGTTCCCTGCCCCGGTGAATTTTCGGCCTGCTGCGACTCGTTGCTGAGATCCGGATCCTGCTCTTCGCCGCCGGCCTGTCCGTTCGCCTTCTCGCCTTTCTGCTGCTGCTTGTTCGCGTTCTGCTGGCCCTTCTGCTTACCGTTCTGCGACGAATTCTGCTGCTGGGGCTGCTGGCCGCCGGCGTTATTGGACTGCTGCTTCATGCTCGACAGCAGGTTCTGCAGGGCATCGCGCATCTTGCTCATCAGGCTGGAACTGGAGGAACTGTTCGACTCCTGCCCGTTGGACTGCTGGTTTTGCGCGTCCTTGGAATTGCTGGGGCGGTCGGGATTTTCCTGGTCGGAGGCGCGCTCCTGGCCCTCGCCCTGCTGATCGCCATTCTGCTGATCCGACTTGGCCTGCTGGTCCTTGGAATTCTTATCGGACTTGGACTGCGCCTGTTGGTCGTTGTTCTCGTCGAGCGGATCGCCGGCCTGGCTCTGATCGTCGGGAGGCTGCTGCGCCTGTAGCGGAGTGTCGCTGTCGTCCTGCGGAAATTCGCCGGGACGGAGATTCTTGCGCTGGGGCGCATTCGCTTTTTCAGGAGCATCGAGGCCGAGGGCCTGTTGGAGAATGCGGGCCATCGGCTCGGCCAGATCGAGGCGGCGTGAAAGGCCATACCGGAGAGCAAACAGGCTCGATGCCACCACGACGAGTGCGGCTAGGGCGTAGACGGAGCGCGGCGCCGTGAACGGGATAGCGCGGCGCACGTCGGCGCCGGCAGCGACCTGCTCGGCGTGCTCGAGCTGGCTGCGCCGGATCTCGGCGGGCGGCTGGTACGGGTGCGGTTCGGTGAAGTAGACAGCCGTCGAGAGCGAGTCGGCCAATTCGAGACGATGGTCGACGATCTGCGCCGAGACATACAGCGGCGGAAGCCGTTTACGGATTCTATAGACGGCGATGGCGAACGTAGCCAGCGGGATGAAGACGACCCAGTACCAATTCAGGATTTGGGTGCCGACAATGAGCAGCAGAATGAACGCGGCGAGGGCGGCGCAGACGGCGGTAACGGCCTCAGACAACAGTTGGTTGTACAGGAGACGCCGCCGGGCTTTCCGGATCAGAGTCAGCACAGTCCGTCCTCGTGAAGCAGCGATCACGACAGTCGTACTCCTGAAGAGTGAAGTCGTTCTCATCCTATCATTTTCCCGGGTTTGTTGGTTTCCAAACGGGTAACGTTACCTACAGCCCGAAGGCAGGCGGGGATGACGGAAAGGCAAGGCACAAAGCACGCCGGCCCCGCCGCATGTAAAAAACCTAAAACAAGACATATAATAAATGTTTTCGTTCTCCGATGAATCGGTTTCCCTGGGCTGAAGGAGGTTGTATGAAGTTCGGTCTCGCGGCCATTGGCCTTTTTCTTGTGCTGCAGCCGGGCGCTCGCGCGCAAGCATCCGATCCGGCGACTCGGCAATTAATCGAACAGCTGATGACGCGCATCGACACACTGGAGAGGCGGGTGGCCGAACTGGAGAAGGCTCCCGGCGCGGCGCGCGCGACCGCGCCCGCCGCGCCGGCTGTGGCGGCGGCGACACCCGGCCCTCACCTGGATCACGACCAGGCGCCGCAGCCGGAAACGACGGTGCCGGAAGCACAGCCGGTCTATCCCTCCCTCAAGATTGCAGGCTTCAGCGATTTCAATTTTTCGGCGACCGATCTGCACGGCGCAAACGGCGGCTTCCAACCGCAAACGCTGCTGGGCGCGCATAGCGGCTTTGAAGAAGGACAGTTCGTGCTGCACCTGAGCTCGGCCTTATCGCAAAAGGTGACGGTGTTCAGCGAGCTGAGTCTGACGGCGCGAGGGGATGCGGGTACCGGGTCGCCGGCGGCGCCAGGGTTTAACGCGGAAGTCGAGCGCCTCATCCTGCGGTACGACCTCAACGACTATTTCAAGATTTCGTTTGGGCGGTACCACACGCCGATCAACTACTGGAACACGGCGTTCCACCACGGCCAGTGGCTGCAGACCACGATCAGCCGCCCGGAGATGACGCAGTTCGGCGGCAGCTTCATTCCGGTGCACTTCGTCGGCTCGCTGGTGGAAGGAGTGACGCCGGCAGGCGGGTTGAACCTGAACTACAACGTGGGGCTGGGCAACGGGCGCGGGCAGGTGCTCAGCCGCGGCGGCGATTTCGGCGACGTGAACAGCAATCGGGCGTGGCTGGTAAACCTTTTCGTGAAGCCGGACCATCCGTACGGGCTGCAAGTGGGCGGATCGGTGTACCGCGACGAATTGAACCCGCTCAGCGGGTTGGTGGCTCGCGAGTGGATCGAATCCGGGCACATCGTATGGCAGAAGGAGACGCCGGAGTTCATGGCGGAGTTCGCGAACGTACGTCATGATTTTCGCGGAGGGGGGAGTTCGAACAGCCAGGCGTTCTACGCGCAGACGGCGTACCGGCTGCCATTCGCCAACAAATGGAAACCGTACTACCGTTTCGAGCAGATACACGTGCCGCGGTCGGACGCGATTTTCCGGCCGGTGGTGCCGACATTCTCGGGATCAACGGCGGGGATCCGGTACGATTTCGCGACTTTCGCCGCATTCAAGCTGGAATACCGGAACTATTGGCGGCGCGATCTTCCGAACATCAACGGGATCTTCACGCAGACGAGCTTCACGTTTTAGGAAAATGGAGACGGCCGTGAAGACGCAATTTTCGAGGCGATGGATTCTGGGAGCAGTGCTCGCGCCGGCCCTATGGGCGGCTGGGCCTCCCGAAGGTAACGCGATTGCGATTGTTGTGCGGCCGGACGTGCCGGTCGATAACCTGAGCTTCGCGGAGCTGCGCCGGCTGATGCTGGGGGACCGGCAATACTGGTCGTCGAACCTGAAAGTAACGCTGCTGGTCCGCGCGCCGGGAGCGCGCGAGCGGGACGTGGTTCTGAAGACGATTTACCAGATGTCGGAGGCGCAATTCCGGCAATACTGGATCGCGAAGGTGTTTCGGGCGGAGGCGGCGAGCGCGCCGCGGATCGTGTATTCGAATGACATGGCGGCCGACCTGGCTTCGCAGATTCCGGGCGCGGTGGCGTTCGTGGATGCGGGACAGGTGCCCACGGGTTTGAAGGTGCTCAAGATCAACGGGCTGCTGCCGCAACAACCGGGGTATCCGCTGCGGTAAGGACATCGCGCGGCTTAAGGGCGGAACACTGCCCCTTGTTAGAATACCTGCATGGCGGAGAACCCCCCGGAGGCCAAGCCGGTTCCATCATTTGAAACTTGCCTCGATGAGCTCGAACAGGTGGTCAAACAACTCGAGGCGGGCGACCTTCCGCTGGAAAAATCGCTGGAGCTGTTCGAACGGGGTGTGAGCCTCAGCGACGCGTGCCGCAAACAACTTGAAGAAGCCGAAACCCGGGTTGAGATCCTGATCCGCAAGGAAGGCAAGATGCAGCCGGAGCCGTTCGGCCCGGACAATTCGAACAAATGATCGATCTGCGCCAATACCAGCATATGGTGGATGCCGAACTGGACCGGCTGGTTCCCCCGGAAAGCATGCCTCCCGAAACCATTCATCGCGCCATGCGCTACAGTCTGTTCGCGGGCGGGAAACGCATCCGGCCGATTTTGTGCCTGGAAGCGGCTCGGGCGGTGGGGAATGCGCCGGAGTGTGTGTTGGCTGCAGCGTGTTCGCTGGAGCTGATCCACACTTATTCGCTGATACACGATGATCTGCCGGCGCTCGATAACGACGATTACCGGCGCGGCAAGCTCACGAGTCACAAGGTGTTCGGCGAGGCGATGGCGATCCTGACCGGAGATGCGCTGCTCACGCTGGCATTCCAGGTACTCGCGGGACTCGAGCTCGCGAGTGATCGGAAGGTGCGGCTGGTGTCGGAATTGGCTACTGCGGCGGGAACGGTCGGCGGCATGATCGGCGGCCAAGTAGCGGACCTGGAGGGCGAAGGGAAAACGCCGGACGCGGCTTTGCTGGAAACCATTCATCGGGCCAAGACCGGCGCGCTGCTGCGGGCGAGCCTGCGGATAGGAGCGATCTGCGCGGGAGCGGATGAGGCGCAGTACGATGCGCTTTCCTGTTACGGGGAGCACGTCGGCCTGGCGTTTCAGATTGTGGACGATATCCTGGACGTCGAGGAGTCTTCGGCCGCGCTGGGCAAGACCGCAGGCAAGGACGCGCAGCAGCATAAGATTACATTTCCCGCGGTCTACGGGCTGGAAGCGTCGCGCCGGATGGCCGAGCAGGAGTGCGCGCGCGCACACCAGGTGATCGAGCTGTTTGGAGAGCGCGCGGCGGGTCTGGATGAACTCGCCGATCTCATCGTTCGCCGGAAGTCATGAAGATGAGGCTCGACCTCCTGCTGGTGGAGCGCGGGCTGGCGGAATCCCGCGAGAAGGCACAAGCGCTGATTATGGCGGGTAACGTTCTTCTCAACGGCCAGAAGGCGGCCAAACCCGGGCAGCCAGTCTTGCCGGATGCGGCGGTGGAAGTGACGGCTCGGCCGCCCTATGTGGGCCGGGGCGGGTTTAAGCTGGCAGCCGCGCTCAAACATTTCGCGATCGATGTCAACGGCCAGGTCTGCCTGGATATCGGCTCGTCCACAGGCGGGTTCACCGACGCGCTGCTGCAGGCCGGAGCCGGGCGCGTGCATGCGGTCGACGTCGGGGCCGGCCAACTGGCCTGGTCGTTACGCAACGATGTGCGGGTAATCGTCCACGAGGGTGTCAACGCGCGCGAACTGCAACTCACCGACATCGGCGAACTGGCGGCGCTTGCAACTTGCGACGTCAGCTTCATTTCGGTCACGCTGATCCTTCCGGCGATTGTGCCCCTTCTGCAGCCCGGCGGTCGAATGGTTATACTGATCAAGCCGCAATTCGAGGTCGGCCGGGGACAGGTAGGCAAGGGCGGGATTGTACGGGAGCCCGAACTGCACCAGGCGGCGCGCGACCGGGTCGAGAGCGCCGTGCGCCATTTCGGATTCAAAACCAGCATCATGGACAGCCCCATTCTGGGCGCCGAAGGGAACAAAGAATTCCTGCTCTATGCCCACCATTAATACCGTCGGAGTTATTGCCAAGCCGGGCGCCCGCGCCGCTGTCGAACTGGTGCCGGCGCTGGTGGACTGGCTGGGCGAGCGCGGCATCCAAGTGCGGTGCGATGAAGAGACGGCCGCTTACAATGAGCGCGTTTCCGGCATGGCGCGCGAATCGGTTCCCGAAGGTTGTGACCTGGTGATCGTGCTAGGCGGTGACGGGACACTGCTCAGCGCAGCGCGAGCGATCGGAAAACGCGAGATTCCGCTGTTTCCGGTAAATCTCGGCGGGCTGGGGTTTCTCACTGCGATCACGATCGACGAAGTGTTTCCGGAACTCGAGCGCGCGCTTCGGGGAGAACACCGCATCGCGAAAAGAAAACTGCTGAACACCGAACTGGTGCGCGACGGGAAAGTAGTCGCTTCGTATGATGCGCTCAACGATTCGGTTCTCACGAAGGCATCGATCGCGCGCATGATCGATCTGCAAGCGTACGTGGACGAGCAGTTCGTGGCAAATTACAAGGCGGACGGGCTCATCATCTGCACGCCGACAGGATCGACGGCGTATTCGCTGGCCGCGGGAGGACCGATTATCTTCCCCTCCGTCCCGGCGATTTGCATGACGCCGATCTGCCCGCACATGCTCACCAACCGGCCGGTGCTCGTGCCGGAGACCAGCGTCATCCGGGTGATCTCGCGCGGGCCGGATGACAGCGTGTATCTGACCATAGACGGCCAGACGGGCAACCCGATCCGGGAAGGCGATACGATCGTGTGCCGGAGCTCGCCGTTTGCACTGCACCTCATCCGTCCGCCGCGCATGATGTTTTTTGACGTGCTGCGGCAGAAGCTCAAATGGGGAGAGCGGTGAAGCGGATCTCGCTCACGGCCTGGACTCTGCTGGGCCTGGTAGCGGGGATTGTCATCGGCATTCTGGCCCCGGAATTCGCGAAACAGCTGGGCCCCGTGTCCGACATTTTCCTGCGGCTGATTCGCACGATCATCGGGCCGCTGCTGTTCGGCACGCTGGTGGCGGGAATCGCCGGCGGGGGCGATCTGAAGCGGATGGGCCGGGTCGCGCTGAAGGCCGTCATCTATTTCGAAGTAGTCACAACCATCGCGTTATTCCTGGGACTGGGCGCCGTGAACTTGACCCGGCCGGGCGACGGCGTTCCGGTGGCGCGCACAGCGGCAGTAAACGCGGCTCCGGTCCAGAGCGCAGGTGCGGCCGGGGGAGCATTGGAGCGCATTTTCCCCTCGAGCATCATCGATGCGATGGCGCGCAACGATGTGCTGCAGATCGTGGTGTTCTCGTTTCTGTTCGGCGCCGCGTGCGCGGGCATCGGCGCGAAGGCGGCGCCGGTTGTTTCGTTTGCGGCCTCGCTGGCGGAGGTGATGTTCCGGTATACGAAGTACGTGATGTATATGGCGCCGCTCGGAGTCGGGGCGGCGATTGCGATAACCATCGGGGCCGAGGGACTGGGCGTGCTCGTGGGCCTGGGCAAACTGGTGCTCACGGTATACGTGACGATGGCTCTGTTCGTGGTGCTGGTGCTGGGGTCGGTGATCGCACTCTTTCGGATTCCGCCGGGCGCGTTCTATCGAGCCGTGCGCGAACCCTTTCTGATCGCGTTCTCAACCTCCAGCAGCGAGGCGGCTCTGCCGCTGGCCCTCGAAAACATGGAGCGGTTCGGAGTGCCGAAGCATATTGTGGCATTCGTGCTGCCGACCGGGTACAGCTTCAATATGGACGGCTCGACCCTGTACCTGTCGATCGGCTGTATGTTTGTCGCCCAGGCGGCCGGGGTGCCGCTGTCGCTGGGGAATCAATTGCTCATGATGTTAACGCTGATGCTGACGTCGAAGGGCGTCGCCGGCGTGCCGCGCGCGGCGTTTGTTATCCTCGCGGGAGCGTTGGCGACGTTTCACCTTCCGTTGGACGCGGTGGCCGTCCTGCTGGGAGTTGACGCCATCCTCGATACGGCGCGCACGAGCATCAACGTGCTGGGGAACTGCCTGGCGAGCGCCGTGGTGGCGCGCTGGGAGGGGGCGCTGGAAGTGAAAGGCGCTTCGGGCAGCAGCCTTTCGGAAATTTGAGAATCGGCGAGATTTCCCGCTACTAGAGGTTGTGTGGCTGGATCAGTGCGTGGCGGCGTGCCTGATCCCGCTGGCGGTGTGGATCCTGCTGAGCGGGCTGGATGATTTGTGGATCACCCTGGTCTTTTGCAGCCGGCACAGGCGGGAGTTTCCCTGGCCCTCAGAGGAGGAACTGGCAAGTGCGCGCCAGGGGCGGATTGCGATCCTGCTGCCGCTATGGCGCGAGTACAACGTGATCGCCAAGATGTTGGAGCATAACCTGGCGGTCATCCGGTACGCGCATTACGACTTTTTCGTCGGCGTGTATCCCAATGACAGGCACACCATTCAAGCGGTGCACCAGGTGGCGCAGAGGGATCCACGTGTCCACCTCGCACTTTGCCCGCACCGCGGGCCCACCTCGAAGGGCGACTGCCTGAACCACGCTTATCACGGGATGACGGAGTACGAAGGACGTCACCACGTGCGCTACGAGATCGTGATGACGCACGATGCCGAAGATCTCATTCACCCGGAGTCGCTGCGGCTGGTCAACTGGTTTTCGCGACATTATGAGATGGTGCAGGTTCCGGTACTGCCGCTGCCAACACCGGTAAGCGAGTGGACACACGGAATCTATTGCGATGAATTCGCGGAGTACCAATTTAAAGATATTCCGGTGCGCGGACGGCTCGGCGGATTCCTTCCCGCGAATGGAGTGGGCAGCGCATTCGCACGAGAAGCGCTGGACACGCTGCGCCGCCGGTATGGGCATGCGTTTGATCCGGAGTGCCTCACGGAGGATTATGAGAATGGCTTTCGCATGCACGCCGCCGGATATCGGCAAATCTTTCTGCCGATCCGGCGAGCTGCCGCGGGGCCGCTGGCCACTCGGGAGTATTTTCCGCGGCGGTGGCGCGCGGCGGTACAACAACGCAGCCGGTGGGTGGCGGGTATTGCGCTACAAGGATGGGAACGCCACGGCTGGCGCGGCCCGCTCGCGCTGCGCTATTGGTTCTGGCGCGATCGAAAGGGACTGGCCGGCAATTTACTTTCTCCCGCTGCCAACCTGATGTTTCTTTATTGGCTGGGCAACTATGTGCCGGCAGCCTGGCGCGGACACGCCGCGGACCTGCCGAACCTGCTTCCGCTTTGGGTGATGCCATTCTTTCCCGTGTGCGCGTCGATCGCGCTGGTACAGATGGGCGTACGCATCCATCTCTGCGCGCGAGTGTACGGATGGCGATTCGCCTCGGGCGTACCGCTGCGCATGATGTGGGGAAACCTTGTGAACTGCGCGGCCACGGCGGAAGCGCTGGCGGCCTTCGCCGTCGCCCGCTTCGAGCGGCATGCGCTGGCATGGCGCAAAACGGAGCATGTCTATCCGGGTGAGCCGCTCGCGATCCACAGACGACCCCGGCTGGGAGAAGTACTGGTCAGCTTGAGATGCCTGTCACCGGAGGAGTTGCAGCAAGCCCTCGCACAGCGCCCGCCGGGCCTGCGGCTGGGAGAGTATCTGATTCAATTGGATAAGATTACCGAAGTAGATCTCAGCCGGGCGCTCCGATCGCAGGCAGGCCTGCCCGCGATCGGCGCAGCGGGTTCCGGCACGCTCCATCGAGTCCATAGAAATTTTGGATTGGACTCGGCCTAAACCTCGCATTTACACTCAGATTGAGTTAATCGGCCGCGCACGCGCCGAGGCCGGGAAGCCACTGTCGCATCATGCCTGCCGCACCCGAGAATAGAAGCCAAGGAGGGATCAAATTGGTGACAACGGAGGTTAAAAGCCAAGTTGAATTGCTGCACCAGATCAGCAATATTGTCAGCTCGAATTTGAGTCTGGAAAAGATGCTTCAGGAATTGATCGGGCTGGCAGTAGACGTGACTCACTGCGATGCCTGCCTCGTGTACCTGGTCGATCACACCACGAATGAGATCGTGCTGCGCGGCTCACAATTGCCGCACTCGGCGGAAATCGGTCACATTCGAATGAAGATGGGAGAAGGTATCACGGGATGGGTGGCGCAGCACAAATCCGTGGTCGCGCTGGGTTCGAACGCATCCGCCGACGCCCGATTTAAGCCGTTTCAAACGCTGCCGGAAGATACTTACGAAGCGTTTCTGTCGGTGCCATTGATCAGTAATGGTGCGCTGATCGGAGTCATCAACATTCATCACCGCCCGAAGCACGCGCACAGTCCCGATGAGGTTGCGCTGGTAAGTTTTATCGGCGAGCAGATGGGCGGCGCGATTGCAAAGTCGCGGCTCGAAGAGCGCTCCGAAAGCGCGGCGCGGCGCATGGAAGCGCTGGCGGGGCTGGCGCGGACCATCTCGGAAGAAAATTATCTGGACCGCATCCTGCAGGCGATTTCCGAGATGATGGCGGAGACGCTGAATTCGCCGGTGTGCTCGATCATGCTGGTGGACGAAGACCGGCGGGAACTGGTGATTTCGGCGGCCCGCTGCTCATCGCCGGACTACCTGCACAAGATGCCTCTCAAAATCGAGGATTCCCTCATCGGCCGCGTGGTGCGCGAAGGGAGGGCAATCATGATTCCCAACGTGGTCGAGGAGAAGCAATACCGGTACCCGGAACTGGCGCGGAAGACCGGGCTGGCGTCGCTGCTTTCAGTGCCGCTGATGACGCGCGAAAAAGTGATCGGCACCATGAACATCTATACGCAGGAAATTCGAGCGTTCACCGATGACGAGATGGGATTTGTAAACGTGGTGGCGGGGCAGGCGGCCATCGCGATCGAGAATGCGCGGCTGATGTCGGAGACGCTGGAGATGAAGCGGACGCTCGAAGCGCGCAAGCTCATCGAGCGCGCCAAGGGCATTATGCAGCAGAAGCATGGGCTCAGCGAAGAAGAGGCGTACCTGCGGCTGCGCAATGAGAGCCGGCGGCTGCGGCGGCCCATGCGGGATCTCGCGGAGGCCGTGATTCTCGCGGAGGATTTGGAGAAGAAGAAGGCGGAGGCGTAAGCCGAAGTCAACCGTCCCAAGTAATCCGGTACGCTTCGCCTGCGGCTCCCTTATTCTTGACCCCCGGTGGACTAACGGCTCTTGACCTTCGGCATTTCCAGTGCGGCCACCCGGCTATGCTTGCGGCCGTAGCCGAAGTAAATCGCCAACCCGATCACCAGCCAGATAATCAAGCGCAGCCACGTGTCGCCGGGTAGGCTCAGCATGAGGTACGCGGAAACGATTATCCCGAGCATCGGCACCAGCGGCACCCAGGGCGTGCGGAATGGACGATGGAGGTCAGGGCGGCGGCGGCGCAACATCCACACGCCGGCGCAGACGATCACAAAAGCCAGCAGCGTGCCGATGCTGACCAGCTCACCGAGAATGCCGATCGGAATCAACGAGGCGAAGATGGCTACAAACAGACCGACAGTGATGGAAGAGATATACGGCGTGCGGAAGCGCGGGTGTATCTTGCCCGCCCATGCGGGCAATAAGCCGTCGCGCGACATCGAATAGAACACACGCGATTGTCCCAGCAGCATGACCAGCATCACGGTGCTCAGGCCGACGATGGTTCCGATCAGCACCAGGTATTGGCCCCACAGAATGCCGGTGGCCTGCATGCCGCGAGCGACGGGCGCGGCGACGTTCAGCAATTTGTAGCTCACGACGGCGGTGAGCAGACCGGCCGTCGCGATGTACAGGATCGTGCAAATCACCAGCGAGCCCAAAATCCCCATCGGCATATCGCGCTGCGGGTGCTTGGCCTCCTGCGCCGCGGTCGAGACGGCGTCGAATCCGATATACGCGAAGAAAATGACGGCCGCGCCGCGTCCAATGCCGGACCAGCCGTATTGGCCGAACTGCCCGGTGTTCGGAGGAATGAACGGATGCCAGTTTGCCGCCGCGATATCGGGGTGCGCCATGACGAAATTGGCGGCAATTCCGATGAACACCAACACCGTGCCGACTTTGATAAACACGAAGATGGTGGTCAGATTGGCCGATTCCTGAATACCGATTACCAGGACAGCGGTTACGAGGCAAATGGCCAGGAACGCGACGATGTTGAACACAGCCGTGGCGTGCGGTAATGACGCGATCGCGGTGCCGGCGGGAACCGAACTCTCCGGCATCCACAGACCGTCATACCGTACCAGCACCGCGCCGGGCGTACCCATGATCTCCGGCGGTATGGGGATGTGAAGGTATTGCAGCAGCAGGATGACATTGGCGCTCCAGCCGGAGGCCACGGTGGCAGCCCCAAACGCGTACTCCAGGATGAGATCCCAGCCGATGATCCAGGCGAACAGTTCGCCGAGCGTGGCGTAGCCATAGGTATAGGCCGAGCCGGCGATGGGAATCAGGGAGGCAAACTCGGCATAGCACAGGCCGGCAAATACACATCCGACGCCGGCCAATAGGAAGGAAAGGATGATCGCGGGGCCCGCGTATTGCGCCGCAGCCGAGCCGGTCAACACAAAAATGCCGGCGCCGATGATCGCGCCGATTCCCAGCGTAACCAGATTTACGACACCCAGAGCCCGTTTGAGTGTATGCTCGCCCTCCTGTCCGGCCTCCTCCAAAATCATGTTCAGGGGCTTACGAATGAGTATGCTGGCCATATAAAAGCAACCGTCGCGAGTATAGCATCCTGTCGTGAAATCCCGCACAACACAGGGAATTCGGCACAAAACGGGCCTCCGCACGTTAAATTAGGAACAAGGAGTTTCGCGTGCCCAGACTCATTTTGGTTTCATGCCTTGGTTTTTGCGCCGCCGGGCTGTTCGCCCAGGAAGCCAAGAAACCGATCGAATTCGACCTGAATGCGATCGATAAGAGCGCCGACCCGTGCGTTGATTTCTATCAATACGCCTGTGGCTCCTGGATCAAGAACAATCCGGTGCCGGCTGACCAGTCGCGCTGGGGCAGGTTCGACGAACTCATGGAGCGGAACCGCGACGTGCTTCACGATATCCTCGAAGACGCGGCCCACGCGAAGTCGAAGCGCGACGCCACGACGCAAAAAATCGGCGACTACTATGCCGCCTGCATTGATACGGCCGCGATCGATGCCAGGGGGCTGGCGCCGCTGCAACCGGAGTTCGAGCGCATCGCAAATTTGAAGGACAAAACCGAACTGGCGCCTGAAATCGCGCACCTGCACCGCAATGGAATGGGGGCGCTGTTCGAGTTCGGCTCAGGACAGGATTTCAAAAATTCCAGCGAGGTGATCGCGCAGACCGACCAAGGCGGGCTCGGCCTTCCCGACCGCGATTACTACATCAAGGATGACGAGAAATCGGTGGAGTTGCGAAAGCTTTACGTGGAACACGTCGAGAAGATGCTGGAGCTCGCGGGCGACACGGCGGATTCGGCGAAGAGGAACGCGGAGACCGTGATGCGCATGGAGACCGCCCTGGCGATGGGATCGCTCGACCGCGTGTCGCGGCGCGATCCGGAGAAGATCTATCACCGGATGAGCAAACAGGATTTGGAAAACATTGCGCCGGCTTTCCGCTGGAACCAGTATTTCACCGACTCCGGCGCGCCCTCGTTCCAGAGCGTCAACGTTGCCTCGCCGGATTTCTTTAAAGCGGCGAACAGCCTGATCGAATCGGCCGGCCTGGACGATTGGAAAACGTACCTGCGATGGCACGTCCTGCATTCCGAAGCGCCGCTGCTGCCCACAAAGTTCGTGGACGAGAATTTCAATTTTTACGGGAAGGTGCTGACCGGCGCAAAAGAGCTGCGCCCGCGCTGGAAGCGCTGCGTCGATTTCACCGATAACCAGCTCGGCGAAGCTCTGGGACGTAAATTCGTAGAACGCACCTTCGGCGGCGATGCCAAGCAGCGAACGCTGAAAATGGTGGAGGCCATCGAGAAGGCTCTTGGCCAGGATATCGATCAGCTTACCTGGATGACCGCCGCCACCAAGCAACAGGCTTTGATTAAGCTCAAGGCGATTACGAACAAGATCGGATATCCGAATAAGTGGCGCGATTATTCGAGCGTCGAGATCAAGCCCGGTGACGCCGTCGGCAACGGGATGCGCGCCGACCATTTCGAGTTCCAGCGCGAGCTCGACAAGATTGGGAAGCCGGTTGACCGGCAGGAGTGGAGCATGACGCCGCCGACCGTGAATGCTTATTACGATCCGCTGATGAACAACATCAATTTTCCGGCCGGTATTTTGCAACCTCCGTTCTATGACAAGCTGGCCGACGACGCGCTTAATTTCGGCGGCATCGGCATGGTGATCGGCCACGAACTGACACACGGTTTCGACGACCAAGGCCGCCAGTTCGACGCTAAAGGGAATCTCCGGGACTGGTGGACGGAAGCCGACGCCAAGGCCTTCGAGGAACGCGCCGCCTGCATTGAAAAGGAATACACGAACTTCAGCCCGCTGCCGGGAGTGCATCTCAACGGCAAGCTGACGCTCGGCGAGAACACGGCGGATAACGGCGGAGTCCGGCTGGCGCTGATGGCATTGCACAACTCCACCAGCCCGGCTGAGGAGAACAAGAAAATCGATGGTTTTACTCAAGACCAGCGCCTCTTTCTAGCGTTCGGTCAGGTCTGGTGCGAGAACCAGCGCGAAGAAAATCTGCGCCTGCGCGCGCAAACCGACCCGCATTCACCGGGCAGGTTTCGGGTCAACGGCGTGGTGCAGAACATGCCCGAGTTCCAGAAAGCGTTTTCGTGCAAAGCCGGGCAGCCAATGGCCAGCGCGAACGCTTGCCGGGTCTGGTAGTATACTGCTGCTCGATGCCTCGGATTCTAGTCGCCGTGCTCGGCGCCGCGGCCAGCCTGCCGGTCTGTGCGCAGTGGATCAACTATCCCACGCCCGGCCTTCCCCGCACGAAAGACGGCAAGGCGAATCTCACCGCGCCGGCCCCCCGGACGTCCTATGGCAAGCCTGATCTTTCCGGCGTCTGGTACCTGGAATCCCCGCCCTGCCGCAACGATTGCGGAGACTATATCGGCGGTCCGGAGTTTGGAAATATCGGCGCGAGACTTCCAGGCGGACTCCCGTACCAGCCATGGGCCGCGGAGCTCGTGAAACAGCGGAGCGCGGGTATCGGCAAAGATGACCCCGTCGCACTATGCCGGCCTTCCGGTGTCGTTCGCCTGCTAACGTTTCCGCCGCCGCGCAAAATCATCCAGCTGCCCACGCTGGTGGTGATCCTCTCCGAGCGCGACGTCACCTTCCAGCAGATTTTTCTCGACGGGCGACCCCTGCCGAAAGATCCGTTTCCCAATTGGAACGGCTACTCGGTGGGCGCGTGGGATGGCGATACGCTGCTGGTACGCATCAACGGCCTGCGCGACGGCACCTGGCTCGACCGCAAGGGCAGTCCGATGACCGATGCCGCCGCGGTCACGGAGCGCTTTCACCGCGTGAACGTGGGGCGCCTGGAGGTTGACCTTACCGTCGACGATCCTAAAGCGTATACACGGCCGTGGACTGTCAAACTGAATCAACTGCTGGCTGTCGACACCGATTTGCTCGATTACTTCTGCATGGACAACGAGAAAGATACGCAGCACATGCCGAAGTGATATGCTGCCGGGCATGGCTCCGCCGGCCGCCCTCCGTCCGGATCTCGCCGAGCGTACACGCCAGCAGGTCACCCGCCGGCTGATGCCTTTCCTGTTCCTCCTGTACATCATCGCTTACATTGACCGCATCAACGTCAGCTTTGCCGGACTGCAAATGACGGGCGATCTGCACTTTTCCGACGCGGTCTTCGGCTTCGGCTCCGGCGTCTTCTTCGCGGGCTATGTGTTGCTGGGAATCCCGGGCGCCATTCTGGTGGAAAAATGGAGCGCACGCAAAACGATTGCCGCCACCATGCTGGTCTGGGGTTTCGTGGCTTCGGCGACGGGCTTCGTCCAGACTGCGCCCCAGTTTTATGCGATGCGGTTCGCGCTCGGCGTTACTGAAGCCGGCTTCTTTCCAGGCCTGATTACGTATCTCGGGCACTGGTATCGACCGCGCGACCGGGCGAAGGCCGTGGCCCTGTTCATGGCGGCGATTCCCGTCGCCAAAACCGTTGCCGCTCCCATTTCCGCCGCGTTGCTGCAGTTGCACTGGCTGGGGCTGGCCGGATGGCGGTGGCTGCTCATCCTGGAAGGCGTTCCCGCCGTCATCTTCGCCGTGATTACCTGGAACTATCTCACGGATCGGCCGCGCCAGGCACACTGGTTAGCTGCCAACGAGCGGGATTGGCTGGCCGCTGAACTGGAGGCCGCAGGTCGCGCGGCAACTCCCGCCGGGCCGATTTCTCTCTGGCAGGCGCTCCGCCACCGCAACATCCTGCTCTTGTGCGGAACGTATTTCGGCGGCACCATCGGCGACTACGGCCTGGGATTATGGCTCCCGATCATGCTGCAGCGGCTGGGACATTTGACGACCGTTCGGACGGCGCTGCTGACCGCCATTCCCGCGGTAGTATCGATTCCGGCGATGCTGGCCGGTGGTTGGAGCTCCGATCAGACCGACGAGCGCCGCTGGCACGCCGCTGTTCCTCGCTGGATTGCGGCCGGGGCGCTGGCGGCACTGGCGCTTGAGGCCAGTGGCGTCCCGCTGGCCCTCGTTTTGTTCACGATCGCGACCTGCGGGATCATGGCGGCCTATGGCGCGATCTGGGCGATGCCCACCAGTTTTTTGAGCCCGGCTGCGGCCGCCGCCGGCATCGGCATGATCAACTCGTTCGGCAATCTCGGCGGTTTCGCCGGTCCCTACGCGATCGGCTGGTTCAGCAAGCAGACCGGCTCGTTCGTGGGCGGCACCTGGTTCATGGTGGCGGGCCTGGTGTTGTCCGGAATCTGCGCGATCCTCGTTCGCGGGGCTCAGTTCAGGAAATAGGTGCGGTAGAGGGTATCGCGCTGCTTGGGGACAAAACCGGCGTCGCGAATGAGGCGGCGTAGCTCCTCCTCGGTCGCGCGGTGATGGGTGCCCGCCGCGGAAACCACGTTTTCCTCGATCATGATGCTGCCC
Source organism: Bryobacteraceae bacterium (assembly GCA_035295805.1). Lineage (GTDB taxonomy): Bacteria > Acidobacteriota > Terriglobia > Bryobacterales > Bryobacteraceae > PSRJ01. The sequence goes on from DATGII010000265.1 coordinate 30,040, forward strand.
ACGTCGTTGCCGCCGAAGCGGAGGCCCAACTGGCAGGTCTTCAGGCCCGGCGTGACCCATGAGGATTGGATGTGCTCGATATTGTGCAGATAAATACGCGAGATGGCCAGCATTTGCAGATACTCGACGGCCGTGGCTTCCTCTTTGATAAAACGGCCGAGTGAGGTGTACTCACGCTGAAACGGCCAGGGGATGAAGGCGGTAAACCCGCCGGTCTCTTCCTGGAGGTTCCGGACGAGATCGAGGTGATTCATGCGCTGCTCGAATGTTTCACCGCAGCCGAACATCATCGTGGCGGTGGTGCGCATGCCCAACTGGTGCGCGGTGCGGTGGACATCGACCCACTCCTGGGTCTTGCATTTCAGGCGGGCGATGCGATGCCGGACATCGTCATCGAGGATCTCGGCGCCGCCGCCCGGAATAGAATCGAGGCCCGCATCGCGCAGCCGCGCAATTGTATCGTGCAGGCTCAACCCGCTGACTTCAGCGATGTTGGTCACCTCAGGCGCCGAAAGGCAATGGAGGTGAATCGAGAATCGCTTCTTGATTTCGCGAAAGAGACTTTCGTACCACTCGATTTTCAGATCGGGGTGCAGGCCTCCCTGCATGAGTACTCCCGTCCCTCCCAAGTCGATCGTTTCCTGGATCTTCTGGAAAATGATTTCATTGGGCAAGATGTAGCCTTCGGCGTGGCCGAGCGGGCGATAGAACGCGCAAAAGCTACAATATTCCGTGCAAAAATTCGTGTAATTGATGTTGCGATCGATGATATAGGTGACGACGCCTTCGGGGTGCCATTTGCGGCGTACCGCATCGGCCTCCATGCCAATCCCGATCAAGTCATCGGAATGAAACAAGTCGAGCGCTTCCTGCCTTGTGATCATCCTTATCAAGATATCAGGAAGCAGCCCGGTCTTGCGGCCAGGAAAAAATCAGGCGCCGATAGCCACCGCTTCGGGGACAAGCTCTTTGACGAAGACGTAAATATCGAACAGCGGGGTCGGGTCCCCTTTGCCCCAGCGGTTCACCTGCCATTTAGCGCGGATGTACTTAACGTCGGGTCGATTGGTGAGGTCCAGCAGAAGCTGATACGTCCCACAGTAGAACTTCTGCGGGAAGGCTATCAGTGGCTTGCCGCTCCAATCGGTGTCGTTTGCCGAGCCGAGGATCGCGAGATCCAGGCTTTCCTGTTCGATGATTCGCGTGATGCCTAGGGTGAGGATCAACACACCGCCCTGATGAGCGCCCAGGCTGATGACGGGCCCGGCGCCGGCTTCACGGATAGTAGTCTCGGATACAAGAAATTCCGGAAGCATCGGCTCACTCCGGCACAGTTACGGAAGCCGTTGAAGCTGCTGCTGTACCAATTCTAATGTCTCATATTTCGTGCAGAAACAAAAGCGAATTTGGCGACTTCCCATTCCGGAATCCGCGTAAAAAAGGCAGGAGCCGGGGAAACGGCGACCTTAGCTTTTGCCAACAAATGACTTACAAAGGACTGATCATCCGGAGGCGCGTTACGGGGCGGTTACGATGTTTGGTGTACCCGCGGCAAGCGGCACTTATCCCGAGCGCGTGAATGCCCGGCGTCTGGTAACAGGGGTCAGGAAATCGCCTTGCCGCGCGGCCGGGCGGATGCCCTAACGGTAGATGACATTTCTTCGAGAGTAAGAGAAACTGCTGTGAGACGTAAAGCAGCCTATGGCACAAATACAACTGGCAACCAAGAAAACACTGACACTCGAAGCGGCGAAGCAGATTCTGGCGGCTGCTCAAGAGGAAGCGCGAAGAAATGACTGGACCATGGTGGTCGCCATCGTGGACGATGGTGCCCACCTGATCTGCCTGGAGCGAATGGACGGCACGCAAATCGCCAGCGTGACCGTGGCGCAGGATAAGGCCGCCACGGCCGTGCGCTTCAAGCGGCCGACCAAGGCGCTGGAAGACGCGGTCGCAGGCGGACGCATGGTTGTTATGAAACTGGGCGGCGCGACACCGATTGAAGGCGGGGTGCCGATCGTTTCGGGCGGACAGGTGATCGGCGGTATCGGGGTCAGCGGCGGCACCAGCCCACAAGACGCACAGGTGGCCTTAGCGGGGCTGGCCCTGCTAGAGGACTAGTCGTTTTTGTAGAGCCGCCGGTAGATGTCGGCGTTGCGCAGCACGGCCTGCACGTAATCGCGGGTTTCGGTGTAAGGGATCGATTCGATGAATTCGGCAGGCTCGCGGTAGGACCGCCAGGATATCCATACGGCGGCGCGATTCGGCCCGGCATTGTACGCGGCCAGCGTCTGCTCAAGGCTGCCGTCATGCTGGTCGAGCATGGAATGGAAAATGGTGGCGCCGATTTTGAGGTTGGTCGCCGGCTGGAACAGCGACCGGCTCGTAAAGCGCACGACACCGGCGCGGCGCGCATAGATGCGTCCCGTCGCCGGCTGCACCTGAGTCAAGCCGTAGGCGTTTTTTCGCGAGAGAGCATCGGGATTGAATTCGGATTCCTGGCGGATCAGTCCGGCCAGCAGATAAGGGTCCAGCCCTTGGGCTTTCGCACTCGCCACCAGCGCCGCGCGGTACGGCAGCGGGAAGAGGAACTCCCAAAATTTGCGAGGCGCGCCGTTGAGCGCCAGGTTCAGATAGTCGCCGGAAAACGATTTCATCGCGCGCAGGCCCTGATAGTCAGCCTCAGCGGACGCGGCCATCTCCATGGCGAGCAATACCGGCTGGCCGCCATTGCGCGCGCCGAAGCGCAATTCAGAATCGGCAAGATCGTTCAAACCGGCGTCGCGGAGCAACCGGGATCGTTCAATGCGGACCGTCGTAGCGCGGATCGGCTCGACGGACACGGGCTTCGTCCGCGGTAGCGAGAGAGCCGCCAAAAACTGTTCCGCTTCGGGAGCCGATTGCGGCTTGCGCAACTCCGGCGTCTCGAGGCGCCGGCGGGCCAGCATGCCGTAATATGTATTTGGGAAGGCGGCATCCAGCCGAACGTAGTAGGTGCGCGCGGCGGCAGTTTCGTTCGCCCCTTCTTCATTGCGAGCCAGGAAATAGAGCGCGGCCGGCGCCGTAGGGTGCCCCGGATATTGCCGCAGATGCTCACGCAGCAAGGCATCGGCGTCGTTTTGGCCCGTCAGATATGCCTGGAACGCTACTTTCCAATGGGCCATCATGGCGGCGGGGTCGAGCGGGAAATCCTGGTAAACGGACTTGTAGAGCGGCAGGTAGTCGTCGGGCCGGTTGTCGAGCAGGAACCGGTTTGCTGCCGAGACCAGAGCTTTCAGCCGCCAAGCGGATTGCGGGTAGAGCTGGCGCAGCCGGTCCAGGAGCGCGAGCATATCTGCGTCGTTGTTGAGGCGGCGGGCGCACTCCGCCTGGTAATAGAGACGCTCCGCATCGGCGTCCGGCGCCAGTCCATCGAGCCCGCGCAAGTAAGGATAGGCCGCCGTTGTGTTGCCGCTCAGATAATCGGCGGCGCCCAGGCGGACACGCGCAAGATCGCGATCCGCCCCAGTGAGCTGGTTGAGAAGATCCTGATATTCCCGGCGGGCATCGCGGTATTCACGCGCATCCAGGAGCCGGTCGGCCCGCCGCAACATCTGGCGCGGCAGCGGTGGTGGATACGCCGGACCCATCGTATCTTTTAGCATCGCCAGCCCCGCGGCGGCGCGGGATGAGGCGTCACCGGCTACATATTCGTAATAAACCCGCTGATAAAAGTCCGCGGCGCGCGGCAAGTCGGCGGCAGCGAGGTACGAATCCGCGAGCGTGATATCGCCGACCGGCTGCGGCAGTTCGGAATAGTGGTCGCGGAGGACGCGCACGGCCTGCGCCGCATCGGTTGCCGGCAAGGACCGGGCTTCCAGAATCCACGAGCGGCCCGAGAACGGCGATGGCGTGCCAGCGCGATGCGTGGGCGCCAGATCTGCGCCGACACCGGTAAAATCGTCAGACTCGACGCGTGCAGCGCCGAGATAATACGCGACGTAATCGGCGATCTGCGGCAAACGGGCGGCCAACGGCTTCAGGCTGGCGATGGCCGCCGGATAATTCTTCTGCTCGTAGTCAGCCACGCCCAGTGCGAGCCGGGCCAGACTGCCGCTGGTCTCGCTGCCATGCGCGGCGGCGAAGGCTTCCACCGCCGCGCGTTTGGCGGGCGTGGGTGCTTCGCGGTAGGCGCGCGCCAGGGGCGCGAGCCCGGACGGCGGCGGCCCTGCGGACGAGGCCGCGGCCGCGAGCGCGACCAGGCTAAACCATCGGACCGGGATAATCTTTGCCAAGCGCATCCGGATCGTCCTGGGCCAGAGTTCTCACCAGCTCGAGATGCAGGTAATCCACCATGCTCGGGCAAGGCGCAAAGAATGACTTACGGAACGCGTCGCGGGCGTTATCGATCCGGCCGCGAAGCGCTTCATACAGATCACGCTGTGCGCGGCCGGATTGTACGGCATCGGTCTCATACAAACGCATCTCGGCTACCTGCACACGGGCGAAGCGCTGCGCGCGCAAATGAAGGCGCTGTTCTTCGGCGGAGAGCTTGTCCCAGGCCGCTGTGGCCGCCGTTGGGGTGGAAGAAATGTTGACCAGTTCGGCCGGAGCCGGCAGGACCGCCCAAACCGCAGCGGCCAACTGCGCAAGGAGTTCGAGCGCCGAGCCTTCGACCGAACCCCAGGCATAAAGCAACGCCTGGGTGCGCCCGCGAACGACCAGCGGATAAATAAAAGCGCGGCCCTCCTCCGCATGACCGGCAAAGACCATCAGCTCGGTCGAAACCTCGGCCGGGGCCGTGGCGGTTGCGACCGGATCACCGCTTTCGGCGGCTTCGCCCAGAGCCGCCGCGGACGTTAACGTTATCTCCAACCCGCGAAAGGCGCGCGCCCGTTCGTCGGGCACACCACGCATGCGCTCGCCGCGGGCAACGCCGTTAGCAACCAGAAAAATCGCCGAGCCTTCGGCAAAAGGCGCGGTCGCATCGAGGACCGTCGCCATGAGGTCCGCGACGTCGACCGCCTGGCGGATGCGCCGCGCTCCCTGGTTCATTTGATCGGCGAAATCGCGCCGCGCGCGGTCGTGCGCTTCGGTTGACGCCTTTTCGACCACCGGCCCGAGCCGCTGTTCTAACTGCGTCGACAGCTGGGCGTCGTACAGCCCTTCCAGCTCGACCAGCAAATGAGATAGGCGTTCTTCGAGAATTTCGCGCAACGGCGGGGTCGGGGCGCTAGCGGCCATTCCTGGTGTCTATTTTAACAGGCGCAAAAAAGCAGGCGCTCAAAAAATCAGATGCGCTGGTATCGTAAGGCGTACGAGAGGCTGCGAGCGATCCGCTCCTTGGGCCTTTGGTGCTGCCAGCGGCGGTAGCGGCGCAGGAAATACAACACAGCCAGGTCGACCACAGCGGCGAAAGCGAAGATCAGGGCGTCGGCTAAACCCATATGCTCCTCAATCGGAACATGGAACCGGGTGGCGAGGAAATTCCCAGGGGTAACCGGGACGTAATAGGACTTTCGGAGCGATGTTAGACTCGTTTTGAATGCCGAAAGCATCCCATCTGGAGTGCAGCCTCTGCCAGCAGCGGTTTGACGCCGGCCAGGTGAACGGCCTGTGCAGCTGCGGCGGGCCGCTGCTGGTACGGTACGATCTCGACTCCTTACGGTCGCGCTGGCCGCGCCGCATGGTGCCGAACGGGCCTCCCAACATGTGGCGGTACGCACCGGTCTTGCCGGCAGCCGAAGAACACGTGATTTCCCTGGGAGAGGGCTGGACCCCGCTGCTCCGCACTCAGAGACTTGGACGCAAAATTGGAGCTGACAATCTCTGGGTGAAGGACGAGGGCCTGAACCCGACAGGCTCTTTTAAGGCGCGGGGGTTATCGTGCGCCATCTCGATGTGCGTCGAGTTGGGCATCCGGAAGGTGGCGATCCCGTCGGCCGGCAACGCGGCGGGGGCTCTGGCCGCATACGCGGCCGCAGCCGGGCTCGAAGCGCATATCTATATGCCCTGCGACGTTCCGCAGTCCAATTACCTCGAGTGCATGGCTTACGGCGCGAAGGTGACCCTCGTAAACGGCTTGATCAGCGATTGCGGCCGAATGGTGGCCGAGCGCGCAGCCGCCGAGGGCTGGTTCGATGTCACGACTCTGAAGGAGCCGTACCGCATCGAAGGCAAGAAAACGATGGGGTACGAAGTGGCCGAGCAGCTCGATTGGGAATTACCGGACGCGATTTTCTACCCGACCGGCGGCGGCGTGGGAATGATCGGCATGTGGAAGGCCTTCGAGGAAATGGAGCGGCTGGGCTGGATCGGGAGCCGTCGGCCGAAGATGATTGCCGTACAGGCCGAAGGCTGCCAGCCGGTAGTGCGCGCATTTGAAGAAAACGAGGCGCGCAGCCGGTTTTGGGAAGGCGCGCAGACCGTGGCCTCCGGCCTGCGCGTGCCGAAGCCGCTCGGGGATTTCCTGGTGCTCGATGCGGTGCGCAAGAGCGGCGGAACGGCGATCGCGGTAAGTGATGCCGAAATGCTTGAGGCCGGCGTGCAGTTAGCCAGCGATGAAGGCATCTTCGCGGCGCCGGAAGGGGCGTCCTGCGTAACCGCGTGCGCAAAGTTGCTGGCCTCGGGCTTTCTGAAGCCGTCAGACCGGATTGTGCTGTACAACACCGGATCCGGATTGAAGTACGGCGAGGCCTACACCACACGGTTTCCGCGAACGGCGGCAGGTGAGCAGGATAAACTGGGCGGCCTGATCACTCCCCGGTAAGCTTGCAGGAAACGCCTGCGCGCTCTGTCACAAATGAACGACATCCTCGCGGCGCTACTATAAAAATTGCAAATGGCGCAGATACCGCAGCTGCAATTCCAACCGGGCACACCGCGATGAAAGACCTGGCACTAAGCGCGCTGGACGCCGTGGCTCGGCGCGGAGTCTCCTACGCGGACGTGCGCGCGCTGGAGATCCGCGAGCGCGAAATCACTACGAAAAACGGCAAGGCCGGTCATGTTTCCGGCGCCGAGTCCTTCGGACTGGGAATCCGGGTGCTCGCTTCCGGCTGCTGGGGCTTTGCGGCCACAGACGACCTGACGCGCGACGGCATCGCGGCTGCGTCCGAACTCGCGTTCCAAATCGCGAAAGCGAGCAGCGCCGCGCACAAGCACGACGTTCAACTGGCGCCGGAAGACAAGTACGAAGCTACGTGGGTTTCGCCGTGCCGGATAGACCCTTTCACGATTCCTATCGATAGGCAGTTGGCCTCGCTGCTCGCGGTTGACGCGGTGTTGCGTCGTCAGACCGGCATAAGCCTCGCGGAGACCTCGATGCACTTCGAGCGGAGGCGGCAGGTGTTTGTCTCGACGCTTGGCAGCGTCATCGATCAGATGCGATATCTGTCGGGCGCAGGTTTCTCAGCCCTCAGCTACAAGGACGGCGAGATCCAGAAGCGCTCGTATCCGAATTCGTTTGGAGGCCAATACCAGCTGAAGGGATACGAACTGGTCGACGAGCTGCGTCTTCTCGACAACGCGCCGCGAATCGCCGAAGAGGCCGTGGCGCTGCACTCGGCAGACCAGTGCCCGGAAGGCGAGTTCGATCTGATCCTGGACAGTTCGCAATTGGGGTTGCAAATCCACGAATCAATCGGTCATCCGATCGAGCTTGACCGCGTGCTGGGCAGCGAAGCGAATTACGCGGGCATGAGTTTTCTCACGCTCGACCGGTTGCGCAAGCTGCGGTACGGCTCAGAGCTGGTCAATGTCGTATGCGATGCGCGGCTGGAGCACGGGCCCGGCCTCGGCACTTTCGCATTCGACGACGAGGGCGTGCCGGCGCGCTCGACCGATATCATCCGCAACGGACAGTTCGTTGGTTATATGACGTCGCGAGAGACGGCCGCGCAGGTGGGAGATGAGCGCTCCAACGGCTGCATGCGCGCCGACGGGTGGGCGCGGATTCCGCTGATCCGCATGACTAACGTGAGCCTGGAACCCGGCCGTCAATCGCTGGAGGAGGTCTTCGACGCCGAACACGCGATCTACATGGAGACCAACCGCAGCTGGTCGATCGACGACAAGCGGTACAACTTCCAGTTCGGCTGCGAGATCGGCTGGGAAATGAAGCGCGGCAAGCGCGTCCGCATGCTGAAGAACCCGAGCTATAGCGGAATCTCGACTGAGTTCTGGAATGCGTGCGCCGCCATCGCCGGGCCGGAGCACTGGACCTTATGGGGAGTGCCGAACTGCGGCAAGGGGCAGCCCGAACAGGTGATGGGCACGGGACACGGTGCGAGTCCGGCGCGCTTCCGCAAGATCCGGATCGGGAGCGCCTATGCCGGATGATCCGCAACTGCCCGCTGCTATTTTTGAGCAGGTCCTGACGGAAGCGCGCGGCCTTGGAGTCCAGGACATAGAGGCAATCGTTGCGGGAGGGTCGCACGCGCTCACTCGATTCGCCAACAACACGATTCATCAGAACGTGGCCGAGCGAACAGCGCACCTTTCGGTGCGGGCGCTGATCGACGGCCGCACGGCGCGTGCTTCCACGAATCGGCTGGACGGCGCGGGTATCCGCGACGTAGTCGAACAAGCCGTAGCAATTACGAAGCTGACCGAACCGGATCCGGATCGGCTGCCCCTTGCCGGTCCAATCGAGTGCGCGCCGCTGGACCGTTTCGACGAGCGGACCGCGTTTGTGTCGCCGCAGGAGAGAGCCCGGGCGGTCGCCGAGGCCATTCAATGCGTAGAGGCGGCCGGGCAGACAGCGGCGGGAATCTACTCGACGGATCTATCGACGTTTTCGCTCCTCAATTCGCGGGGGGTTTCCGTCTCGTACACCGAAACGCTGGCACGGTTCTCGATCACCGCAATGGCAAGCGACAGTTCCGGCTGGGCCAAAGCGAGCGCGTGCCGGGTCCGCGACCTGCAGCCGGCGGAACTGGCGCGGCAGGCCGCCCAGAAAGCCGCCGCCTCCCGTGCGCCGAGCGAGCTTGCACCGGGCCGGTATACGGTGATTTTGGAACCGGCGGCCGTACTGGACCTGGTGGGTCAGATGTTCGGCGATTTCAGCAGTACCGCGATTCGCGACGGTCGAAGCTTTTTGAATGATCGCATTGGCAGGAAGTTGTTCGGCGCCAACATAACGATTGCCGATGACGCGCGGCACCCGCTGCAATCCGGCGCGGCGTTTGATGGCGAGGGCGTACCCCGGCAACGGCTGGCGCTGGTGGAACACGGAGTGGTCCGTGAAATCGCCTACAGCCGCCAAGCCGCCGTGCAGGCGGGCGTCTTACCCACCGGACATGGCTTTCCGCTTCCCAACGAGATCGGCGAGGCGCCCATGAATATCGTGATCGCCGGCGGCGCGGCGTCCGTAGAGCAGATGATCGCCTCAACCGAACGCGGCATCCTGGTGACGCGCCTCTGGTATATCCGCGAGGTCGACCCCTACGAAAAAATATTCACCGGTATGACCCGCGATGGTACATTCCTGATCGAAAACGGCGCCGTGATCGCCGGCGTGCGGAACTTCCGGTTCAATCAAAGCCTGATCGAGCTGCTATCGAACGTCGAGGCGCTCGGGCCGGCCGTGCGCGCATCGGGCGAAGAAACCTTCGACATGGTGGTGCCGGCCATGAAGGCGCACGGCTTCAACTTCACCGAGGTGACGCGTTTTTGATCTGCAGTCGTGATAGAGATGCGATCACTGGTGTATGCAGTGTTTTAACGCCAAGTGAAGAACCTAGCGATCAGAAAGGCCGGACATAATGCACGCGCCGGCGCAAATGCGCACTCTTACGCGCACGACGAGGCGCCGGTGGCCTTGCGGGTGCCGTTATCAGTCCGGCCCCTACGAGCGCCTGCTTCACCCAGCTATAGCTGAGGCGGATGGCGTGCTGGCTGCGCAGCCTCTGATGGAAGCGCCGCACGCTCAAACCGGAATATGACTCCTGGTAAAGCGCCAGCACCTTCTCGGCCGTCGGCAGCGGCACGCGGTGGATGTGGCGCTTGCGCCGTTGCTGATCGTAAAGGCCGTCGTAGCCGAATTCTTCGTACTTCTGGCGCATGCGCGCGATCGTCGTGGCGCTAACGCCCGCGATATCGGCGGCGTCCAGCCACGTGATCTTCTTTGCGATCGCCTTTAAGATTACGTCCTGCAGCTTCATACTTCCTCCCTTTTGAGAGAATCCGTTTACTGTCCCGGCAGGAACGCCGTTTGCGGGCTCCGCTCTTTGCTATGTGCTGCGGATTGGCGGTAGCGTTTCATCTCCGTTGCCGCGTCGGCAGCGGCGCCTTGGTCCTGGTACACGAGCGCCAGAGCCAGATGCGCCACCGGCAGAGTTTGCGCCGCAACCATAAGATGTCTTTCCGAAAAATTCCGGGTTTGCGGATTCCGCGCCAAAAGACACCCAAGCAGGAACTGAGCCACCGGATCGGACGGAGCGAGGCTGACTGCAGTCTGCGCTTCCAGTTCGGCTTCCGCCAGGCGATTCAGCCGCGCCAACGCATATGAGAAATTGGCATGGTGGAGTGCCGTCGCCGGATCCAACTGCAGCGCGCGTTGAAATTCGGGAACCGATTCTACGTCGCGCCCCAGCCGCACGTATTCCACCCCGAGATTCCCGTGCGCCTCAGAGAACTCCGGATCAAAGTTGATCGCTTTTTTAAATTCCGCCGCAGCGCCAACGTGGTCATTCGCAGCCGCGAGCTTGATCGCACGCACAAAGGCATTCCGCGCCTTCCTGGGCGGCTTATGGAGAAGGCGCGCCGCCGAAACGGTTTCTCCCGATGGCAGATCGGGAGCACGCGACCACCCATCGGGACTCCTCAGCATTTCCCACCAGTCCATTTGCGCGGGAGTCCGGCCGGGCATCCAGCCGGTTCCCGGCATGAATTGCGCGGTGCCCGAGCCCGCTGCCAAAAGGAATAACAGCGCTTCGATTTTCGTCAAGGTAGCCTCCGCGTTTTTGCAGTCTGATGCCGCGATTCCACTCACGATGGTGGCTGTGCAACGGTAAATCTGATGGCAGGACCGAGCCGGAAAGATGAAGATCGAAAGCGGGGATCTCACGTCACAGCTTACCGAGCGCCGTGACTTTCAATTCGATATTAGCGGGAACGGGGCGGGAATTCCAATCGAAACTTCTTATGGCCGGTATTGTTACGGAAGGAAGGCGCGGTACTAACAAAAAGCCGGCAGCCGCGGTAAGCGAACTGCCGGCCTTGAATAATGCGGTTCTACTGACCCTTGTGCGCTGCGCGGCTGCAGGCTAGATCCGCGCCAGTTGGGTCGATGGCCCCATTGCCTTCCTCGATATGGACAATTTTTCCATCCTTATCGACCACGAACGTCGACCGGTTTGCCATCCCCGCATCGGCGATCAGAACGCCGTACTGCCGCGCGACGTCGCGTTTGGCGAAATCGCTCAGCAGCGGGAAAGACGCATTCGTCTTCGCCGCGAACTCTTTTTGGGAAGGAATGTTATCTTCACTAATTCCAAAAACCTTGGCCCCGTTTGCTTCAAATTTAGCGATACCAGCCTGGTACGCCGTCAGTTCCTTCGTTCAACCGGCGGTGAAGGCAGCGGGGAAGAATGCCAGCACCACGGTATTCTTGCCGCGGAAGCTGGAGAGCGTCACCTTTTCGCCGGTCGTGGAAGGCAGCGTGAAATCGGGAGCCATGTCGCCCACCTTGAGATTCGTGTGCGGGGGCGTAAAGGCTTGCTGGGCGAATAGGCCACTCGCCAACAGGCCCGCCAGCAGGGCTACGGACAGCTTCATTTCCACCTCCAGGTTTCGAGCGTATCATTGCCGATTGCCTTGTGCAAGTTAACTGTTGCGGGCCGCGCTTCAAACGGCCGTCACACCGGAATGATATGATTTGGGAAATCCGTGTTACTCAAGCCGAGAATCTGGGTACTTGCTCTTGCGGCCTCCACGCCCTGCGTATTGCCGGCGCATGACATCCCTTCCGACGCTACGGTGCAGGCATTTCTTAAGCCCTCCGGCCATCAGCTCGAGCTGCTGATGCGGGTGCCGATGAAGGTGATCCGCGATGTGGATTTCCCCAGCCAGCCAACCGGCTACCTGGACCTGGCGCGCACACGGCCGCTGTTACATGACGCCGCGACGCTGTGGATTTCCGATGCCATGGAAGTTTACGAAGGCGATTCCCGCCTGCCGAAACCGCGCGTCGCCGCCACGCAAATTTCGCTGGAGTCGGACCGGTCGTTTCTGTCCTACGAACAGGCCCTGGCGCACGTCACCGGCCCGCCCCTGCCGCAAGCGACCGACGTCGTCTGGAACCAGGTGATGTTCGATATCCTCTTCGAATATCCGATTCAGTCGGATCAATCCAAATTTTCGATCCACCTGGGCTTTAACAACCTGGCATTGCGCGTGATCAACGTGATGCGCTTCTTGCCGCCCAATGGTGTCGTGCGGGCATTCGAATTCACCGACGATCCGGGACTAATCCGGCTCGACCCGCGGTGGTTCCAGGCTGCATTGCGGTTCGTGCAGCTGGGATTCGAGCACATCCTCGATGGCACCGACCACCTGCTGTTTCTTTTTTGCCTCGTGATTCCGTTCCGGCGCCTGGGCGGGCTGATCCCAATCGTGACCTCGTTCACGGTGGCCCATTCGATTACCCTGATTGCGTCGGCATACAACTTCGCGCCCGACGCGCTGTGGTTCCCTCCCCTCATTGAGACCCTGATCGCCTGCTCGATCGTCTATATGGCGCTGGAAAACATTGTCGGCGGGGCCACTATCAACCGGCGCTGGATCATTACGTTCGGCTTCGGCCTGGTGCACGGCTTCGGGTTCTCCTTCGCGCTGCGGCAGACGTTGCAGTTCGCCGGTTCGCACATGCTGACTTCGCTGCTGTCTTTTAACGTGGGCGTCGAACTGGGTCAACTGCTGGTACTGATGTTGCTGATCCCGCTGTTGGAGGGGCTCTTCCGTTTCGTAGTGGCGGAGCGGATGGGGACGATCATCTTATCGGCCCTGGTGGCGCATACGGCATGGCACTGGATGACAGAACGATGGGACAAGCTGCGCCAATTCCCATTCCCGTGGCCCGCCATGACGGCGGCATCGCTGGCCATTCTGATGCGCTGGCTGATGGCGGCGCTGATTCTCGGCGGTCTGCTCTGGCTGGTGTCGGGCCTGATGCGCCAGCGCGAGCAACGTCGTGCCCAAAGCGAAGCCGAGTAAAGCCGGAGGTTTTGCCGCCTCTGTGATTCTGGCGCTCGCAATTCCACTTGGCGCCCAGACCGCAGATACCATCCTCCTCAACGGCAAAATTCTGACCGTTGACAGCCGGTTCTCCATCCAGGAAGCGCTTGCCATACGCGATGGCCGCATCGCCGCGCTCGGCACGACTACGGAAATCCGCAAGCTCGCCGGTGCCAATACGCGCGTCGTCGACTTGCAGACCCGCACCGTCATTCCCGGCCTGATCGATTCGCACATGCACGCGATCCGCGCGGCGCTTAGCTTCAGCACGGAAGTGAATTGGATCGGAGCAAGAACGCTTGCTGAAGCCCTAAGCCGCATTCGCGCCGCCGCGCAGAGCAAAGGACCCGGCAAATGGCTGATCGTGGCCGGTGGATGGAACGTGCAGCAACTCCAGGAGAACCGGCGGCCGACCCAATCGGAGCTGACGGCCGCCGCGCCGAACAATCCCGTCTACGTGCAACTGGGATACGGCTGGGCGATGCTGACGCCGCGGGCGCTGGAAGCGCTGCACATCACCAGCGAGGCGGACCTGCCGGAGCACGGCCGTTTCGAACGGGACCCCTCCGGCAAGCCGACGGGCGCCGTCACGGGCGGGCAGGATGCCATCATCGCGCTCTTCGACCGCCTGCCCAGACCGACATTCGACGAGCAGGTGGAAGGCACCCGCCAGTTCTTTCGCGAACTCAACCGGCTCGCGCTGACCGGTGTGGTCGACCCCGGCGGCAACAATCTCACTCCCGACGACTACCAGGCGCTGTTCCAGGTCTGGAAGCAGCGTCAATTGACGATCCGGGTGGCGTACACACTCTGCGGTCTCACGCCCGGCGCGGAGTTCGAGGACTACAAAAGCTGGACGCGCCTGCTGCCCATGGGGTTCGGCGACGATCTGCTGCGCTTCAACGGCATCGGCGAGCGCATCACGGCGGCGATGAACAATAATGACCATCCCACCGATCTCGACAAGGAAAAGTATTATCAGATCGCCCAATGGGCGGCCGACCACAGCATGTCCCTCACCATGCACTGGCCGCGCGACGCGTCGGTCGGCCAGTTGCTCGATATTTTCGAGCGCGTCAACCGCGAAACGCCGATCGCCGGTTTGCGTTGGTCCATCGCGCATCTCAACGATGCGTCGCCTCGAACACTGGAGCGCATGAAAGCGCTCGGCGTTGGCTGGACGGTCCAGGACGCCATGTATTTCGGCGGCGCCCAATTTGTCCAGCAGGAGGGCGCCGCGGCCGCGCGTCGCGTGCCTCCGGTCGAGACGGCCACACGAATCGGCGTCATGGTCGGCGCCGGGACCGATGCGCACCGCGTGGCCTCGTACAACCCGTTTACAGCGCTGCAGTGGTTCTTGGACGGTAAGACGGTGGCGGGGGTCTCGATACGCGGCCCGGAAGAGACACCCAGCCGCGCCGAAGCCCTACGTTTTTATACCGTCGGAAGCTCCTGGTTCTCGCGCGACGAAGATAAGCGCGGCTCGCTCGAACCCGGCAAGCTGGCCGATCTGGCGGTCTTGTCGCGCGACTACATGACTGCCCCGGTCGATCAGATCAGCGGCACGGAATCCTTGCTGACGATGGTCGGCGGCAAGATCGTGTACGCCGCCGGGGCGTTCGCCAGACTCGAGCAAAAGCCTTAGGCGCCGGATGCGCCGCGCCGCAACCGCGCCGCAAACTTTTCGCGAAACTTTTTCACCTTGGGCGCAACCACGAAGGCGCAGTACGGCTGGTTCGGATGGTTGGGGAAATATTCCTGATGGTAGTCTTCGGCTTTGTAGAAGACGCTCGCCGGCTCCACCGCGGTCACGACCGGCGCCGGAAACGCTTTCTCCGCCGTCAACTCCCGGATCGCTTCCTCGGCCGCGGCGCGCTGCGCGTCGCTATGGTAAAAAATCACCGAGCGGTATTGCGGGCCGACATCGTTGCCCTGCCGGTCGCGGGTAGTGGGGTCGTGGATGGCGAAGAAAACTTCCAGCACGTCCCGGTAAGACACCAGACCGGTATCGAACGTCACCTGCACCACTTCCACGTGGCCGCTGCGCCCGGTGCATACCTGTTCGTAGCTAGGGTTCTCGATGCGGCCGCCCATGTATCCGGATTCCACCCGAATCACACCGGCCATCTCGAGATACACGGCCTCCAGACACCAGAAACAACCCCCGCCTAAAGTTGCCGTCTCCGCTTGGGCCATGCCGTCAGCCTTTAACGGCGACGGGTGCGAGATCGCGGCTGGCGATCACGCGATCGATCATGCCATATTGAACGGCATTGTCAGGCTCCATGATGTAGTCGCGATCCACATCCTTGGCGATGCGGTCGACCGGCTGGCCCGTGGCATCGGCCAGCATCGTATTCAGGATCTCGCGCATTCGCAGAATCTCCCGCGCGTAGATGTCGATGTCCGCCGCCTGACCGGCCAAACCCTGCATGGAGGGTTGGTGAATCATGATACGGGAATTGGGCAGGCTGAACCGTTTCCCCTTTGTGCCTTTGGCCAGCAGCACGGCCGCCATCGAGGCCGCCTGACCTACGCAGATGGTGACGATGTCCGGCCGGATGAACGCCATCGTATCGAGGATCGCCAGGCCCGCCGTGATCGAGCCGCCCGGAGAATTAATGTAAATCGAAATATCCTTTTCCGGATCTTCGGCTTCCAGGAACAGCAACTGCGCGATGATCAGGTTCGCCACCTGGTCGTCGATGGGCGTGCCCAGGAAAATGATGTTCTCTTTAAGTAGTCTGGAATAAATGTCGTATGCGCGTTCGCCCCGTGACGTCTGCTCGACGACCATGGGGACAAGAACCGAGTTTCCCATCCTGCCTCCGGAATCGCTTGAGATGATTGCTAAGCCCGTTTGGCGGATACCGACCGCCGCGCCTTACGCTGCTTGGCCGCGGCCAGGTTCTTTTTCTTGATTTCCAATGCCTTGGCCAGATCGGCGATCGTGTTCCGCCCCAAATAATCCATGATACGCGAACGGAGGGCTACCCAGCTATCGTGCATGGAGCACGGCATATCGTCGGAACACTCGGAAAGTCCGCTGGCGCACTGTTGATACGGCGCCAGGCCGTCCAGAGCCTCGACAATATCGAGGAGCCGAACATCGCCGGCATCGACTCGCAGCGCAAATCCGCCGGTCGGACCCTTGCTGGAGCGAAGCAGGCCCTTACGGGCTAGTTGCTGCAAAATCTTCGCCAAAAAGTGGGCCGGAATATCCTCTTCTTCCGCGATATTCTTTACCATGGCGAATTTGCCTTCCGGCACCTGCGCGAGGTGCACGAAGGCGCGGATGGCGTACTCGGCCGAACGAGAATAAATCATGCTTCTCTCCCCGCGAAATCGGAAAAGTCTACTCCGTTATCTTAAAATGTTTTTGGCTCTGGGTGCAAGTCCCCTGATTTCAAATTCGGTAGCAGCCGCGTGACTGGCCGCGAATTCTGTGGAAAACGCTGCGATATAATGGCCGCCAGCCTCAGGGAGGAAGTGACCCATGAATGTGAAGAACTCAACCGGCGCCATCCTGCTGGCTTTGCTCGTATCCGGCCCTGCTGCTGCCGCGACTTGCGAAAGTCTGGCCTCGCTAACGCTCCCGAATACAACAATTACCCTAGCGCAGCCGGTCGAAGCCGGCGCTTTGACTCTCCCGGGCGGGCGCGGCCCGAATCCGAACGTCGTTTACAAGGATCTCCCGGCGTTTTGCCGGGTGGCGGCTACCTTGAGGCCTACCAGCGATTCGGATATCAAGATCGAAGTCTGGCTTCCGGATCCGAAGGGCATTCCCGGCTGGAATGGCAAGTTCCAGGCTGTCGGCAACGGCGGCTGGGCCGGCGTGATCAGCTATCGAGAGATGAGCGATGCCGTGCTTCGCGGTTACGCGACCGCCTCCACTGATACCGGCCATGAGGGCGGCCGGGGCCAGTTCGCCTACGGTCATCCGGAGAAACTGATCGATTTCGGCTGGCGCTCCGAACACGAAATGACGGTCAAGGCCAAGGCCCTGATCCAGGCATTCTACGGCAACGCCCCCAAATACTCGTATTGGAATGGCTGCTCCACGGGCGGCCGGCAGGGCCTCAAAGAGGCGCAGAAGTTTCCCGATGACTATGACGGTATCATCGCCGGCGCGCCCGCCAATCGGACGGCGCTCGCGTTATGGATCGCGTTCGCTGAGCTGAAAGATCCGGCCAGCTACATTCCCAAGGAAAAATATCCGCTCGTACACCACGCCGTCTTGGAGGCTTGCGACGCGCGTGACGGCGTGAAGGATGGCCTTATCGAAGATCCTACTAGCTGCCACTTCGATCCGAAGACGCTCCTCTGCAAAGGCGCGGATGGCCCGGGATGCCTTACCGCCGCGCAGGCCGAAGCCGTGCGCAAGATATACAGCCCGGCCACGAACCCGCACACCGGCCAGGTGATCGCTCCCTCCTTAGTGCCCGGCTCGGAGCTCGGCTGGGGCGTTCTGGGCGCCGGCCCCGGACCATCCCAGGTAATTCTCGACCAATATCAATACGTTGCTTTCAAGGACCCGAACTGGGACTGGCATACGTTTGACTTCGACAAGGACGTTGCCCGGACCGAAACGCCGGACATTCTGGTCATGAACGCGACTGATCCGAATCTCAAAGCATTTTTCAGCCATAATGGCAAGCTGCTGCTGTACCACGGCTGGAGCGATCCGAATATCACGCCATTGACTACGATCCAATACTACAAAAGCGTGATGGACACGATGGGGGGCTCGGCCAAAACATCCAACAACATCCGCCTTTTCCTCGAACCTGGAATGGGCCATTGTGGGGGCGGCGAAGGCCCCAATATCTTCGATAAGGTTGGTGCGCTCGAGCAATGGGTGGAAAAGGGCGAAGCGCCCGATGTGATGATCGCCTCGCGCATCAACAACACAACCGTGACGCGAACCCGTCCGCTATGTCCCTACCCGCAGGTCGCGCAGTATAAGGGCAGCGGCAGTACCGATAACGCGAAAAACTTTGTCTGCCGGGAGCTGTCGAAATGAAAACTCTTTGCTGTTTCGTAGGAATCGCCGCGGTGGCTGCCGCCGCTTCGTCCGGATCCATTCCGCGCACCGCCGACGGAAAGCCGTCGCTTAGCGGCGTTTGGGATATTCCCTATGTCCCCGACATGTCGAAGACCGGACGGCCGACGCCCGATGGAAAACCGGCCCAGGTCGGGCCCGGCGCCCTTCCCTTCACCGCCTGGGGCGAGCAGGATTTCAAAAGCTACGATCCCGCCAAATTCGACTACACCGCGCATTGTTTGCCGATGGGCTGGACGCGCCAGATGAACACTCCCATGCCCATTGAGATCATGCAGGAGCCAAACCGCATCGCCATCCTGTTTGAAGCGTGGCAGACCTTCAAAGTGATTCCAACCGACGGCCGAGAGCATCCCAAAGATGTGAATGACACCTGGATGGGAAATTCCGTCGGCCATTGGGAAGGCGACACGCTGGTGATCGATACCGTCGGCTTCAACCAGAAGACGCGCCTCGATACCATCGGTCATCCGCATAGCGATGAGCTGCATGTGATCGAACGCCTGACCCGCACCGACGCTACCCATATCGGCTATCAAGTGACGATCGTCGATCCCAAGGCGTACAAAGAGCCGTTCACCAACCAGCGCGTCTTCACGCTGAAGCCGGAGTGGGAGTTAATGGAATACTCGTGCGAAGAGAACAACAAGGAAGTCACTGAACACCACGTGAAGTAGTGGGGTCTGCCTCTGGCGTGGGCTGAGCCCGCGTGAGAGAATGTACCGCATGCGTGACCGCCTTCTGCTGGTACTCACCGGGGCCGCGCTTGCCGCTGTTCCCGGCGCCGCTCAACAATCCTGCGAGAGCCTGGCTAACCTGGCTCTGCCGCGCGTAACGATCACTTTGGCAGCCTCCATACCCGCCGGCCCGTTTACTCCGCCAAACTTGACGGCTCCCATCGACGCCCCGGCGTTCTGCCGCGTGGCCGGCACCATCGCGCCGGAAATCCGGTTCGAGCTCTGGATGCCGGTGCAATGGAACCGGAAGCTGCTGGCCGTTGGTAACGGCGGTCTCGCCGGCTCGATCAACTACCGCCAGATGACCGAGCCCCTGCAGCGCGGTTACGCCACCGGCAGCACAGATACCGGTCACCAGGGCGCTGGTAATGATGGGAGCTGGGCGCTCGGCCACATGCAGCGCGTCATTGATTTCGCCCATCGCGCCGTTCATGTCACTGCGCAGGCGGACAAAGCCCTGGTCGAAGCATTCTACGGCGCGCGTCCTGCGCATTCGTATTTCAGCGGTTGCTCCCAGGGCGGGCAGGAGGCGCTTACCGAAGCACAACGGTATCCCGGCGACTTTGACGGCATCATCGCCGGCGATCCAGCGAACTTCTGGACTCACAACCAGATCAGCCATCTCTGGATGACCAGCGTCATGCAGGGCGACAGCTACATTCCGGCCAGCAAAGTTCCTGTTCTCGCCCAAGCGGTGAACGATGCCTGTGATGCGCTGGATGGCATCAAAGACGGAATTCTAAACGATCCCCGCCGCTGCCATTTCAATCCGGAAACGTTATTGTGCAAGGAAGGCGAGGGTGCGAACTGTCTGACCGCGGCTCAGGTCGCGGCCGTGAAGAAGATCTATGAAGGACCCGGCGCGCAGATCTACCCGGGCCTCTTGCCGGGCGGTGAAGACGGCCCCGGCGGCTGGGCGAACTGGATCACGGGCACGCGGCCGGGGAATGGCCAGCACATGACTCTGGGTCTACCGTTCTTTAAGAACATTGTCTTCGAAGATCCCAACTGGGATTTCCGCACGTTTCAGTTTGAGACCAAGCCCGGCTTCGATAACGACGTGCAGTTCATGGACAATAAGCTCGCGGCGATCTTCAACAACATCAACCCCGACCTGAGCGCGTTTCGCGCCGACGGCGGGAAGCTGATCCAATATCACGGCTTCAGCG
The DNA here is from genome assembly GCA_035295805.1 of Bryobacteraceae bacterium. Classification (GTDB taxonomy): domain Bacteria; phylum Acidobacteriota; class Terriglobia; order Bryobacterales; family Bryobacteraceae; genus PSRJ01. The sequence continues at coordinate 50,223 of DATGII010000265.1, forward strand.
ATCCGGATATCACGCCGCTCAGCAGCATCAATTACTACGAGAGCGTAGCGAAAACCCTCCCGGACACCGAAAACTTCTATCGCTTGTTCCTGGTACCCGGTATGCAGCACTGCGGAGGCGGACCGGGCCCCGCCAAGTTCGATATGATCAGCGCGCTCGAACAATGGGTCGAACACGGACAAGCGCCTGATCACGTCCTGGCCTCGCACGTGACCGCCGCCGGCGCGGTCGATCGTACCCGGCCTCTGTGCTCGTATCCGATGGAAGCGCAGTGGAAGGGGAGTGGCAGCACCGACGACGCGCAAAACTTCGTTTGCGCGCTGCCGAAACCGTAGCGCCGGCCGCCTTGCTTTTCGGCAAGACCGCCGGCACCACGAAGTTACCCGTTACCGGGAAGCACGCTCGGTGGAGCGTTCAATCGTGATCGTTTTGTGGCCGTTATTATCGGTCTGCTGCCGGACGCTAACCCAGTCGCCAACCTTCAATCCCGGCGCCGCGTTCACGGTCTCGTTCTTCGCGGACAGGTCAAACGTTTTCGAGGTAACCACCTTCCCCGGGGCGGATACTTTCATCGATTTGTTTAAATCATAGCTTTCGATTTTTCCGTATACCGTATCGGTGCTTTTGGTGGTCGTACCCGAATTCGTGATTGTTTTGGTATCCTGCGTGACTTCCTTACTGGCATTGCTGGTAGCCCGGGTGTTTTGATCGCGAGTATAAGCCGGATTCGGATCATTCGCATTATGAGTCTGAGCACCCGCGATTCCGGCCCCCAGCAGCGCCGCCATACAGGTTGTTGTCAGAATACGCTTCATAAGGTCCTCCCATGAGGTTGCTTGCATTGTTACTAATGCAACCGGGAAACCAGATTAAGGATTTATGAGTACCCCCCCTTACAGACGTCGCCTAAATCGCCCGCAGCAATACGTCTGTTAGCTCACTTGCGGTCAGGTGAATCGGATTCCCTTTCATGCTGCTCGTCTTAGCAGCGGCCGCGACGATCTCCGGGGTGTCTTGTTCCTGCACGCCATACGCGCGTAGCGGCGGGATCTCGAGTTGCCGGCACAGATCCGCAACCCAATGTACGCCGTCTCGGGCCGAGGCGTGCGGTTCGCATGTGAGGAGGCGTGCAATTTCATCGTAGCGGCGCAGGGCCGGGCCGTCGGGCGCTCGTGCTAATAACGAACTGACGTTGGCCTCCATGCCATGCGGCAGGACGGCGGCGCAAAGCGCCCCGTGGGGAGCCGCGAACGTTCCGCCGAGAGGCGCGGCGAATCCGTGGACGACTCCCAATCCGGCGTTGGCGAGCGCCAGGCCGCCCAGCAACGCCGCCCAGGCCATCGATTCACGCGCCTCCCGGTCGTCGCCATGCTGCCACGCACGCCGCAGCGCCGCACCTGCGCGGCGAATGCCTTCCACGCAAAACTGATCGGTCATAGGGTTCGAGCGAGACGAGACGTACGGCTCAATTAATTGCGTAAGCGCATCGAGCCCGGTCGAGGCGGTCAAGGGCCGGCTTAACCCTATCGTGAGCTCCGGATCCACGAGCGCCAACTGCGGGAGCATGCCCGCGCTGCGCAGGCTGGCTTTCACGCGGTGCTCCGGCGAGCCCAGGACCGCATTGCGCGTCACCTCCGACCCGGTGCCGGCCGTCGTCGGAATCGCGATACACGGTGCGGCCGCATGGGCGAGCGGCCGCCCGCGTCCGATGACTTCCAGGTACTCGAGCGGGTCTCCATCGTTGGTGAGCAGCGCCGCCAGCGCCTTTGCGGCGTCGAGGACGCTGCCGCCGCCGAAGCCCACGACGATGTCGCAGCGCTCCGCGCGGGCGTACGCACTTGCGTGCCGCACCAATTGCAGCGTCGGCTCGACCGGTACGGCGAACGGCACACAGGCCACTCCCGCGCTTTCCAGCTGACGGACCAGAGGCGCGGCGCGCTCCGCCGATCGCCCGGTCACCATTAGCGCGCGCTTCCCCGCCGCGGCGGCCGCCGGGGCGGCTTCGCCCAGCGAACCCGGGCCGAACACGATGCGAGTTGCAGTCGCAAACTCGAACCGCATCGCCGTCTACCACTCCGCGTCGGCGGGACAAAAATTCGTGTAAAACGTGCGGATGCGCGGCTCGACCAGCATGTCCGGGACTTTCGCCACCCAGGCTTTGTAATGGGCCGTCTCGCGATGCTGCGCCGGCGCGTCGTTATCGCGGTATACCTCATACAAAACGAACCGCGTCGGGTCCTCGGTTTGTTGCAGTACATCGAACCGCAACACGCCCGGCTCCTTAATGCTGTTCTGCGCATTTTCCCGCGTCGCCTGCTGGAACGCGTCCAGGCGCTCCCGCTTTACATGTAAATTCACGATGAGGATGACCATAGATGTCTATCCTCTCACGGCAACGCGCGCTGCTAGCGGCTGCCGGCGCCAGGATAGAAGTGCAGGTCCACGGTATAACCGGGCAGGGTCACCCGCACAATATACCGGACATCAATGCGCACGCTGCCCGGGCTGCGCACGATCTTGACGTTGTCCGCCTGCACCGGAAGATCAAGCGTCCGGGCCCGTTCGAGCACCTGCCCGCGCAGAAGATCATCGGCCTCGTTCAGCGCTTCCGTACGAGCGGTTAGAGTACTGACGAAGCTTTGCAATTGCAGATTATGGACATAAATCGGGCCTATCTTGATGCCCAATAACGCCAGACCTGCCAACACTACGATCGCCAGGGCGATGCGCCAGCGAGGCAAGGGTTTCACGGCTGAGTATCGGTTTCTTTACTCGCGGCGCAGAGGTCTTCCCACAAGTCGTCGGAGTGGCGGTTCCACTGCGGGCTCTCCAGCCCCGAAATTTGCAGCTCTTCCTCTTTCAGCGTGCCATGACCGTATGGGCAAATGTATTCAATCCGCGGGCGCCCGAACTGCAGCATGCGGCTCCACGACCCGGTCTCGACCGGCATCCGCAGCCGCCGCAGGCAGACGCGGCAACGGTATCGTTGATCCCAAATCACGACATACAGTGCCCCACAGCACAAAAGAAACCAGAAGAGCACCGCGAGGGTGTACGGCAGGTCGAAGGCGAACCGGGAGGGATGAAAGTTGTGGTAAACGCTAGGCAGCGGGGGCCAGATGACGTCCAAAAGAAGCCGCACGCCGTAAAGAGGCGCTGCGACGGCGACCAGCTTCGTGATGAACCAAGCCCAGTACCTCATACGCAATTAGACTCACGTTCCTATTCTTAGTTTCCAAAACTATGGGTGTTTTCCGCAAGAGGGCACTCATTATTGCCGGAAAAAATGTCGGGCCAAAAAGAAAACGTTGGCGGGCCGCTCGCCCAATCTTCGCATTAGATAGGGATACCAGGCCTTGCCGAAGGGAACGTAGAGCCGCAGCCGGTAGCCTTCCGCGACCAGCCGGCGCTGTAAGTCGCGCCGGATTCCATAGAGCATCTGGAACTCGAAATGCTCACGGCCGATCCCTTTTTGCGCCGCATAGGTCTTGGTTGCCTCCATCACCCGCTCGTCGTGCGTCGCGATGGCCGGATATTCTCCTTCATCCAGAAGGAGTTTCATTAACTCCACGTAATTCCGGTCGACATCCTTTTTTTGCGGAAACGCCACGCTCGCCGGCTCCAGATATGCGCCCTTGCACAGTCTGACGCGGATCCGGCGGGCGCACAGCCGCTCGATATCTTTCCGGCTACGGCGCAGATAGGATTGAATCACGGTCCCCACACACCCGTACTGCCCGTGCAAGCCCTCCACGAGGCAAAGCGTCCGATCGGTGTATTGGCTCGATTCCATGTCGACGCGCACAAAGTTCCCCAACGCCGCCGCCCGTTCCACCAGGCGCGCGACATTGTCCCGGCACTCCTGCTGCGAAAGGTCGAGGCCGAATTGGGTCAATTTGAGCGAAACGTTCGCGCGCACCCCTTTGGCATGAATCGTTTCCAGTACCCGCAAATACACATCCCGTGCCTGCGAAGCCTCTGCCAGCGAAGTGACGCTCTCGCCCAGATGATCAAGCGTTACCGTGATGCCTTCAGAATTGATGCGTTGCGCGACCTGCAGGGCATCCTCTAACTGTTCGCCGGCCACGAACCGTGAAGAAAGTCGCCGCGCCAGCCGCGACGTTTCCACCCACCGTCTCAAATGCCTCTGGCGGGAGAGGAACAGGAAGAGGCTCCGCACGATTTCAGCCTAACATCGGGCGCGTCGGTTACCTCCGCCCACCGAGCGCACGCACCTCCTCATTGGTAAGCGTTCGCCATTTGCCAATCGGTAGATCCCCGATACGAATCGGCCCGATCGCCGTCCGCACCAGTTTGAGCACCTTGCTGCCAACCGCCTCGATCATCCGGCGCACTTGCCGGTTACGCCCTTCCGCGATCGTCAACTCGAGAAATGTATATTTGCCGCTGTCACGGATGCGCGCGGCGACGGCCGGCCGGGTCGGCCCGTCGGAAAGCTCCACGCCGTTCCGGAGTTGTTCGATTTGCTCCTCCGTCAACCGCGTCGCCGTCTTCACCTGATAAGTTTTCGGCACCTTGTGCTCGGGATTCATGACACATTCCGCGAAATCGGTGTCGTTGGTGAGGAGCAGCAAGCCGCTGGTGTCCAGATCAAGCCGGCCCACCGGCGCCAGCCAGCCGCCGGCCCCTTCCACGAGATCGTAGACGGTCGGCCGGCCCTCAGGATCGCGATACGTCGTGAGATAACCCTTTGGCTTGTACAGCAGAAGATACGTTTTCTCTGCGCGGCGCACCGGTTTACCGTCGAGAGTGATCCGGTCCCGTTCGAGATCGACCCAGTGTTCCGGGTTTTGGATCACGAGCCCGTTCACACGAACTCGACCGCCGCCGATCCAGCTGCGCGCGTCGGTTCTCGAACCGAGGCCGGCCTTGGAAAACACTCGTTCTAAAGTTTTTAGCGGACGGCCTCGGGACTTTGTTGAAGTTTTCCGCATGCATTTAGCCGGCCTGAACGCACTAGCCGATATGGTAGTCTCATCTCGGAGAAAGTACGCCCATCATACTCATCCGGGGAGCTCGCCAACTTCTCACTCTTCGCGGCCCCAAGGCCCCTCGGCGGGGGGCTGAACTCAACCAACTTAGCATTATCCAGGACGGCGCCCTGCTGATTCGCCACGGCGTTGTGATTGAAGTCGGTCCTACCCGGCGGATCGAAAATCTGTCGCTGGCGCGCCAAGCCATCGAGGTGAGCGCCGATGGGCGCGTTGTGATGCCCGGTTTTGTCGACAGCCATACGCATCTGTTGTTCCCGGTGCCGGGAACCCCCTGCGGCGATCCCGAAGCGTCGCTGCATTCGCTGCGTGCCACGACCAGCACGCAATTGAAGATGCGAGCCTCCGCCTACCTACAGGCCATGGTGCGCCACGGCACCACCACCGTGGAAATTAAGACGGGCTGCGGCACTGCCAACGATGCAGAAATGAAGATCCTGCGCGTGATTGCCGAACTGCAGAAGGAACCGCCGGAGGTGGTTTCCACGTTTTTGTTTCGTCCGCCGCCGATTTCCGACATACGAGGGCAATCTCCTGAGCGGCCCTGGCGGCACGTGAGCTCCGAGTTCCTGCCGCGGATCAGTCGACGGGGCCTGATCGGTTTCGCGGATCTGGCCTGGCATGAGTTCACCAATCAGATCAGGTTTCAATCCACGGAGTGGGCGGCTTGGCCCACTGGTTATTTGCAGGTCGCTCGCAGTTTGGGATTGGGCCGCAAACTGCATGCCGATGGCGAACGCCTCGCCGGGGCTATCGCTGCCGCGGTGCAGCACCACGCCACCAGCATCGACCATCTGGAGCACGCGACCGCCGGAGATGCGGCGGCACTCGGCCAGTCCAACGTGGTTGTAACGCTGTTGCCCTGCGCCTCGTTCTATGAGGAGGAGCGATATGCACCGGCCCGCGCCTTCGTTGACGCCGGAGCACCCCTTGCGCTGGCGAGCGATTTCAACCCCCGGCGCTCTCCTTCGTTAAGCATGCAGACGGTAGTATCTCTGGCCTGTCTGCGCATGGGCCTGACGCCAGAGGAAGCAATCTCCGCCGCCACGATCAATGGCGCGTACGCCCTCGGCCGCGGCGAGCTGGTCGGATCGCTGGAATGCGGGAAACTCGCGAACCTGTTGCTCCTCAACGTCTCCGACTATCGAGAATTGGCGCACTCGTTGGGTGCCAACCTGGTTCGCATGGTGATGAGACGGGGAGAGATCGTCTACGAAGAAGGCCGGGTGGGGCCGCGGCCGGTCGAAGACCTGCGGCCGCTTTGGTAATGGCAGCGAGCGTTTACCATGAAATGCATGGGCGAGACCCTGGTCGAGTGTGTTCCCAACTTTTCCGAGGGACGCGATCCATCAAGAATTGGTGCGATCGCGGAGGCCATCCGCTCGGCCGGCGCAATAGTTCTCGACCGCACTTCCGACCCCGACCATAATCGCTCGGTCATCACATTTGCTGCGCCCGTCGGGGTGGTGGAAGAGGCCGCGTTCCGCGCCGTGCGCCAAGCGGTCGGCTCGCTGGATCTGCGCGCACACACTGGCGTTCATCCGCGGATTGGCGTCGCCGATGTGGTGCCGTTCGTGCCCTTAACCGACATTCGCCTCGACGAATGCGCGCACCTCGCAACTGCAGCGGGCCGCCGCATCTGGCAAGAATTGCGGGTTCCGGTGTATCTGTACGAAGCCGCCGCGGTACGCCCGGAATGCCGGAATCTGGCCGATGTTCGCCGCAATGCTCCCGCCTGCCCTCCCGATTTTGGCGGGCCGGAGCTGCATCCTTCGGCTGGAGCCGTGGTCATCGGCGCGCGCAAATTCCTGATCGCGTTCAACGTAAATCTCGCGACTTCCGACGTCGGCATCGCGCGGCGCATCGCCCGCACGGTGCGCGCTTCTTCCGGCGGTCTTCCAGCGGTGAAAGCCATCGGCCTTCTGCTCGCTTCGCGGAATCTCGCGCAAGTATCGATGAATCTCACTGACTTCGAGCAGACCGGCGTGCGCGAGGCATTCGAGGCAGTCCGCGCCGAAGCGGCACGCTACGGCATCGCCATTGCCGGCAGCGAGCTCATCGGCCTCATTCCGCAAAAGGCGCTGGATCTCGCGGACGTGCCGGCTCTCCGCATGGAAAACTTTGATCCTTCAATGATTCTCGAGAACCGTCTAAGGGAGCGGCGCTAACCGCAAAGCCAGCAGCGCAGCCGCCGCGGCGGTCTTCTGGTCTACGCCCCAGGGCGGGCCCGCATTCTTGCGCATATCGTCGAGCGATTTGCGAAACCGCGCCGGCTCGGTTCCACACGCTTCGGCCGCGCGCTCGAGCAGTTCCTTTTCGCGAACCGTGGTGATCTTTAAGCCGCACTCTTGGCAGCCGCGCGCCACCGCCGCCTGAAAGAGCGCTCCCTCGGCTGCATGGATCAGAGGATGCGATTTGAGAATGCGATCCAGCTCCCTGGGAGGGACCGTTGATCCAGTGGGAATACCCGCGGTCTTCACCGCGATCTTCATCCGCCGCAGTTCGTCCAGAGTTTCGCGCAACGCGGCCCCGGCGGTCTTCTCCGCGGCGCGGGCCGAGCGCTTCACCAACGCCGCTGCTTCGGCTCGGTCCATCTCCGCCGCGGAGTGATACACAAACCGCGGAATTGAATCATCCGCGGGCAGCAATTCCACCCGGCGGCGCAGGACTACCTCGATCTTGTCCGGTTCAGCAATCGCCACCAGCGCGGCCCAACCGGTATGTAGACGAAACCCGAGACCGGCGCACACCACTGCCATTTCGTCTACTGTACTCCACCCGCGAGCACCCAGTTCTGGGACAATATCGAGGTAGGGTTGCCGGACGGGCAATCGCTCCGGGGGCGCTTGCGTTCCCGGGGAGGAAAGTCCGGTCTCCACAGGGCAGCGTGCCGGCTAACGGCCGGGCGGGCCGCAAGGCTCGACGGAAAGTGCCACAGAAAAAATACCGCCTGGCAGAAATGTCGGGTAAGGGTGAAATGGTGCGGTAAGAGCGCACCGCGGGCGGAGCAATCCGGCCGGCAGGGTAAACCCCACGCGGAGCAAGACCAAATAGGGGAGGAGGGACGGCCCGTCCCGTTCAACTTCCGGGTAGGTCGCTAGAGCTGTTCAGCAATGGGCAGCCCAGAGGAATGATTGCCGCCCGCAAGGGCACAGAAACCGGCTTACAGTCCGGCAACCCTGTTAGGACACTGGCGCTGCTACGAGAACTCCTGTTCAACCGGGTGCAATTCAATGACTCGGGCAAAAGAGATTGTTTCGGGTGACTTGATCGCATCCGGCAGGCGCCGCGCCGCCTCGAATTACTCAAGGCAACAACCGTGATCGCGGATGTGAAGGGTCAGAGCAGCCTTGGCCGATAGCCCTGAATTGACGCCTAATCCGTGAGCCAGATTACCGTTCAGTTATGGGTATCCGGCAATAATCAACCACCAGGCGGCAGGCCCGAAGGATTGGCCCGCGCGCGACTGAGCGGCTTCTGTCGGTGACCCTAAAATATTTGCTCGATTGCATTCCCGGCTTCCCGCGGCTACGGTCTTCGTATGCCCTCCGAGCTTCCGCAACCCTCGCGGGCACAGTTGGCGGATGCCAAATTGCAGCTCGACTTCGCCCACAATTACTTAATGGAAATCCAGATCGATCTGGAGAGCGGCGGACCGGCATCCCAAGATACGAAGAACACGTATGAACATGCGCTTCGGGCACTCCTTCTCGCTATTGAAACCTATAGGAGCGTGCTCAGTATTTTCAGCGCCGCCGTGTTACCCGGGACCGTCCGAAAGCGCCGAGGATAAGGCCGTCAACCAAAGAGAGCCGCAGTGATCCGTACCGTCGGGTGCGTGAGAGTAAGCGGCAGCCTGCTTGCGGCTCGGAAGAGCGGATTTGGTCTTAGGGTTTGCCCGGCAGCGGCGGCAGCGGGGCCGGATCCAGGTAGCCGCGCGTGCCATCGGGCCGGATCGGTCCGGGACCGAACCCGAGGTGCTCGCGATCCTTGTTATTCTCGCTGCACGCGTACTCGGCGAGGCGATCGCCCGGAGCGCCTGTTTCCCACGTCCGGCTGTAGGTAAACGGATGCGTGTAAAATTTCGGATCTTCGATCAAGGTCTCGACATGGATATGATCCGCGTCCGGCCGGGTCCACCGCTCGACCACGTGCAGGGCGTCGCTGTGCGGGCTGCCGTTTTCGTCGGCCCACACCTGCTCATCTTTGAATGCGACCGAATCGATCACCAGCGTGTCGCCTTCCCAGTGGCCGACCTCGTCGCCGAAGAAGGACGGATCCGGGTCTTCGAGATGCTTCCGGCCATCTGTGGGAATCAGGCGGTAGTAGCTATAGAAGTAGAGGAAGCTCACGTATTTCGGTGTTTGCAAAACCATGAAGGGCAGACCGCTGGCGTTGTGCCGCGGGATCCCGCCGAGAATGCAGAGGCTCTCCGGATCGATGGTGGCCGTCAGATTGTGCTTCCAAGCCGCTTCGCCAGCCGACGTGAGCGGCAGCTTCAAGCCGGGCAGATCCTTGGCGATGTTGCCGACCGGTTTGGTGTCGCGCATGCCCTTCCAATACCCGTTTAAATCCGGGTGGCCGTCGGCGGTGCGCGGCGCCGGTTTCGCGGCTTGCGCGACAAGCAGCGCGGGAGTCCACGCCAGCGCGGCGATGGCCGTCATGAATCGTGCATTCCAGTGATGTCTCACGTTTGCTTCTCCCGGACCCGGCGTTTAGCTTGATCCATTCTAGATCGGCATAGTAGAATTAGCAAAACCAAAGCCTGGAGGCATCCCCGTGAAAGCGACATTTCCTCTGTTGGTTGCCGTCGTCGGTTTAGCGGCCGTGCTGCCGCTCGCCGCGCATCATTCATTCGCGGCCGAGTTCGACGGCAGCAAAGCCGTCCGCCTGCGAGGGACGCTGACGAAAATCGAGTGGACCAATCCACACTCGTACTTCTACATCGACGTCAAGGATGACAAAGGCGCAACGGTGAACTGGGGTTGCGAAGCCGCCTCTCCGGGCGCTCTCTCGCGCCGCGGTTTTAAGAAGGGTGATGTCAAGCTGGGCGACATGGTGATTGTCGATGGATATCTGGCAAAGGATGGCTCGCATTTCATCGATGCGCGCCGCGTAACCCTGCCGGATGGCCGCGTGGTTTCGGGCGGGTCGGCCGGTGATGGCGGCCCTGGCGAAGGCGCCGGCCCGGCCCAATGATCCGCCGTGCGTTCACCGCGATCTTGTTCGCCGCCGCGCTGCACGCGCAGACTGTCAACCCGCTAAGCACCGAATTGCGGCATATGTACGGCATCGTCAAGACGAACCTCTTGAAAATGGCGCAGAAGATGCCGGAGCAGGCGTACGCGTATAAGCCGGTGCCCGAGGTGGAGACGTTCGCGCGGCGGGTGGCGCACATTGCCGGGGCCAATCTGCGGACATGCGCGGGACTGAAAGGCGAGAACCGGCCGCTGAATATTTCGGCCAAGACGGCGAAGGCTGACCTGGTCGCGGCGCTGCAGGAATCGTTCGGGTATTGCGATGACGTGTTCAACTCGCTCACTGACGCTAAGGCGGTCGAGATGGTGAATGGCCGGATCGGGAGCCCGCCGGCACAGGAGCCTTGGACTCGGCTCTCGATCATGTGGAACATCGTGCGGCACTCCAACGAGCTTTACGGGTATATGGCCGTGTACCTGCGCCTGAATGGCGTTGTGCCGCCATCCAGCAGCCCGGATTAGGGACGCGCGCGATGCAACTCGCGCAATTGGTAGAGACTTCCCGGCTGGTAACGGAAACGTCCCGGCGCCTCGAAAAAATCGACCTGCTCGCAGCGCTGCTGCGGCAGGCGCCCGTACAGGAAATCGAGACGGTTGCCGCCTACCTCTCGGGGCGCACGCGACAGAGCCGGATTGGCGTTGGCTATGCCGCCTTGCGTGACGCCCAGGCTCCGCCGGCCGGTCAACCGAGCCTGGAGATCGGCGAAGTCGACCGCGTGCTTGACACGCTGGCGGGTACCGCGGGGCGCGGCTCGGATCGCCAGAAGCGTGAACTCCTTCACAGCCTTTTCCTGCGCGCGACTGGGCCGGAACAGGCCTTTCTCACGGGCATGATCCATGGCGAACTACGCCAAGGCGCAATGGAAGGAGTAATGCTGGAAGCACTGGCCCAAGCGTTCTCGGCGAATCCGGCGCGCGTGCGGCGCGCCGCAATGTTATCGGGCGATATCGTGCCGATTGCGCGCCTGCTGGCCGAAGGCGGCGAAGCCGCGCTGGACCGCTGCGACATCCAACTCTTTCGCCCCGTGCAGCCGATGCTGGCGCAAACTGCGGATGATGTGGAGGGCGCGCTTCAGGACCTCGGGGCGGCAGCGCTGGAATATAAATTCGACGGCGCACGTGTGCAGGTGCACCGGTCGGGCGACGATGTGCGCGTGTATTCGAGAGCTCTCAACGATGTTACTCCGGCAGTGCCCGAAATCGTCGAAGCGGCGCGCCAACTGCCTGCCCGCGACTTGATCTTCGAAGGCGAGGTGCTGGCTCTTACGCGGGCGGGACGGCCGCAGCCGTTCCAGGTTACGGCGCGGCGTTTCGGGCGCAAGCTCGATCTCGAACGGATGCGGGCGGAACTGCCGCTGACGCCATTCTGGTTCGACCTGCTATACCTCGATGGACAATCTCTGATCGATGAACCGCAGCGGCGCCGGTTTTCCGAGCTCAGCGAGCTGGTCCCGCCTGAAACTGTGGTGCCGCATCTTTTGACGGGTGACTCGATCGCAGCCGGGGAATTTCTCCGCGAGGCACTGGAGCGCGGGCACGAAGGGATCATGGCCAAGGCTACGGAAGCCGGATACGCCGCCGGAGCGCGCGGGCAAAGCTGGCTGAAGGTGAAGAAGGCTCATACCCTCGACCTGGTGATTCTGGCCGCCGAATGGGGCAACGGCAGGCGACAGGGCTGGCTCAGCAACCTCCATTTGGGAGCGCGTGATACCGAGAAAGGCGGTTTCGCCATGCTCGGCAAAACGTTCAAAGGGCTCACGGATGAAATGTTGAGATGGCAGACAGAGGAACTGCTGAAACTCGAAATCGGCCGCGATTCCTACACCGTATATGTTGAACCGAAAATCGTGGCCGAGATTGCGTTCAGCAATATCCAGATCAGCCCGCGGTATGCCAGCGGCCTGGCGCTGCGCTTCGCGCGAGTGAAGCGGTATCGCACGGACAAAACACCGGAGCAAGCAGACACGTTTCAAACGGTACAGAAGATGGCGGAGCAGTGACGCCGGCGTTATGCTCTCTGCTGCGCGAACGATGCCCTCGGGTCGCGAGCCGAGGCGTTGCCGAGCGAGTGGACGGCAAAACGGAGAGCCAGCGACCCTGCCGCACCGAGAACGCCCGCCAGCCGGTGTCTCTTCAGCAATGACAGCGCAACACTGGTGGCGGTCAGCACGCCCGCCGCTTTCCAAAGCACTCCGGGCGCGCCACTCCGAAACGGCGCGCCGACTTGGGGCACGGTGGACGCGAGATGCTCCACGCGCCGGGACGCGGCAATTTCCATCAGCCGGGAGGCAGTTCCGAACACTCCAGTCACGCGGCGCGCGGTACGGTTTTCGTAAAAGAGATCGAGGATAGAAGCCGCGCTGGAAGCCGCCGAGGCAATGAACAGGACGGGCATCCAGCGGCGCGACGGCTGCCACACCGGAATCACACTATTTGAAACCAGCACGCCCGTATAGCCGGCCAGAGCCGCGCCAAAGACACCCGAAGCATATCCGGTGGCCTCTCCGAGCTTACCGGGCAATCCGCGGCGGTTGACCAGCAGACCGGTCGCGATGGCAGTGGGCGCCGCGCCGGCCAGAATCCAGGCTCCCATGTTCATGGGAGAAGTCGGGCGAAAAACCCGCATCATATTCAGGAAGCGGGAGGGCCGCCCGAGGTCGTGAATGAGAAAGGCGGCACCGGCGGTCGAACCGATGATTCCGATCCAGTGGCAGTGCGCAGAAAGAGCGCGTAGCTCGCGCCGGCGGCGGCCGCGAGCGGCCAACTGCATGGCGGCGCCGAGCGTCAACGCCGCGCCTGCTGCGCCTCCCACAAAATAATAGAGGGGGATATCGGCGCTCCAGACCGATTGCTTCAGGAGCGGCCGTTCGTAGTACGTGGTCTCGGCAGGCGTGACCTGCGGCACTCGCTCCCAGGGCGCGGGTGCGATTTTTTGAAGGTGTCGGTCAGGACGTTCGATCTTCTGGGCCGCTCCTTCGCCGGAGAGTTCCGCGAGGTTGGTATCGATATCGCGTCCATCGGTGGAAATGGCCATGGTTAACCTCTGCTTGCAACGAACACGGATCCAATTGCGGCGGCCGCCAATCCAACGGCCGCAAACGCAAGGGAAGCCCACGTCTCTTTTACGGTTTTCGTCGGAACCACGGGATCGGGCGGCAGGTTGTATGCCTCGGGCTTATCTACCAGCAGGAAAAAGGCGTTCAGTCCTTCGGTGCCCGGCTGTTTCGCCGCATCGGCGCCGTAGAGATAGGCTTCTTCCAAGCCGTTTTCGTGAAGACGCTCGACGCGCGTGCGGGCGATTTCACGAAGCTCTTCCAGATCGCCGAACTTGATCGAATCGGTGGGACATGCCTTGGCGCACGCGGGCTCCATCTGATCCTTCAAGCGGTCGTAACAGAGGGTGCATTTCCAAGCGCGGCCATCGTCTTCGCGGCGATCGATCACGCCGAACGGGCAGTTCACGACGCAATAGCCGCATCCGTTACAGATATCCGGCTGGACGTAGACACTGTCGAACTCGGTGCGAATGATGGCGCCGGTCGGGCAGCTTTCGAGACACCCGGCACGCGCGCAGTGCTTGCACACATCGGAGGAAAACAGCCAGGAAAAGGCGCCCGCGTCCTGGGTGGAGAGGGCAATCGGACGCTCGATGAACGCCACGTGCCGCCAGGTGGATGCACCCAGCGCGACGGTGTTGTCGTACGACATTCCCGTGAACAGGAATCCGTCGTCCGGCAGCTGATTCCATTGCTTGCACGCCACCTCGCAGGCCTTGCAGCCGATGCATAGAGTCGTGTCAGTGAAGAAACCCTTGCGGCCGGAGCGGTTGTGCGTGTCCGCGCGGGCGGCGGCGGTCTCTAGCGAAAGCGCCTCGACTGTTGAGAGCACGGCTGCCATTTAGACGTGACCCTCCTTGCTGTGATCGGCTTTGTAGCCATGCCCCGTTTCCGGCCGGTGGCGGGCCGGCGGCAAATCGCGAGCCTCCTCCCTGCCCGGCAACTCGGGGACGATGGGGCCGCTGGTGGCGCGCCGGCGCTCGCTGCCGCGCCGGCCGGCCTCGATACTGACCGACAGCGCCTTGGTTTCCATGATGGAGACGTTGGGATCGGCGACGAACGCGAACAGTTCGTTCGCTGAGTCGCCGCGTACCAGGCCCTGGCCGGCCCAGTGATACGGCATTCCGACCTGGTGCACCGTATGGCCGTTCAACTTCAACGGCCGAATGCGATTACTGACCAGCACGCGGGCTTGGATCTCCGCGCGCGCGGTGCGAATTGTCGCCCAGCCGCCATTCGTCAATCCAAGCTCGGCGGCCAATTCGGAAGACACTTCGCAGAACGGTTCCGGCTGCAACTCGGCCAGCCAGGTTAGCCAGCGCGACATGCCGCCGGTCGTGTGATGCTCGGTGAGACGGTAGGTCGTCAACAAGTATGGGAATCGCGGATCGTCGTACGGTTGGTGATAGGGGTTGTCCTTTTGGCGCATCCATTCCATGCGGGCCGGATTGCATTGTTGCCCGTACAGCGGATTCTTGATCACCGATTCCTGCGCCTCATAGTGAGTTGGCAACGGGCCATCCTGCAAGCCGGCAGGGACATAGATCCAGCCTTTGCCGTCGGCTTGCATAATGAACGGATCGATACCAGAGACGGTCTCTTTACCGCGCGCATCGGGCGAAGGGCGATAGGAAGGAGGCTTCTTGACGAAATCGGGTTCATCGAAACCCGCCCATTTCTGGTTTTGCTCATCCCACCAGACATAGGCCTTTCGGTCCGACCAGGGCCGGCCTTCGGGATCGGCGGAGGCGCGGTTATAAAGGATCCGGCGATTGTGCGGCCACGCCCAGGCCCACTCGGGCGCCACCCAGGTTTGCTCCCAATGGGACTTGCGGCGCGCCGCCTGATTCACGCCGTCCTTATAGACTCCCGAGTAGATCCAGCATCCGCAAGCGGTGGAGCCATCCTCTTTGAGATCGGTGAATCCGTCGACGAGTTTGCCGTCATTGACCGTGTAACCGTTGATTTCGCGCAGGACGGCTTCGGCATCCGGCTCCTGCAACCGGCCTTTCGTCGGATAATTCCACGTCATGTCCTGAATCGGGCGGTCTTTGGGGTCCGTTGAGCCCGCATAGAGCTTCTTCATGCGCTGGCCGAGCTTGAAAATGAAGTCCAGTTCGCTGCGGCAATCGCCGGGAGGATCGATCGCTTTGTGATGCCATTGCAGCAGGCGCTGCGTATTGGTGAAGCTGCCGTCCTTTTCCGTTTGTGCCGCCGCCGGGAAGAAGAAGACCTCGGTCCCGATCTGCCGGGGCTGAATCTCGCCGCGGTGGATCTCGGGGGCGTCGCGCCAGAACTCGGCGGTTTCGGTCAACTGAAAATCGCGGACCACCAGCCAATCGAGAGCGCGCAGCCCTTCGCGGTGCAAAGCGCCGTTAACGGTGCCCACTACCGGGTTCTCGCCCATCACGAAATAACCCTTCACGCCGCCATCGGCCATCTCGGCTACCGTATTCATGTGCGAGTGATCGCCCGTAATAGCCGGCAGATGCTTGAAGCACCAGTCATTGGCGGCGGTCGCGGCATCGCCATACCAGGCCTTGAGCAGCGAGACCGAATATTTCGGAAACTCGCCCCACCAGCCGGACGGCGAAGTGTTCAGATCGTTATAAGTTTTGAAGTCGTGATCGTGCTTGGCGCGAGGCAACGGCAAGTATCCGGGTAGCAGGTTGTATAGCGTGGGAATGTCTGTCGACCCCTGAATCGAGGCGTGGCCGCGCAGAGCCATTATGCCCCCGCCGGGGCGGCCCATGTTGCCCAAAAGCAGCTGAATGATGGAAGCCGCGCGAATGCATTGCACACCAGTGGTGTGCTGCGTCCAGCCCACGGCATAGCAGAATGCGGAGGTGCGCTCGCGTCCCGAGTTGCGGCACAATTGCTCGGCGACGCGGATCAGCAGCCGCGGCGGCACGCCACAAGTTTTTTCCACCATTTCGGGCGTGTAGCGCTGGAAGTGGCGCTTGAGAATCTGGAATACGCAGCGGGGATGCTGCAGACTGGGATCCGTCTGTTCGGCCTGGACCGGGCTTCTGCGCTTTCCGGTGTTCGCGCCCGCTTCCCGCTGGCCTGCCGCGGCCTGCACTTCAAGGCCCGCATACATCCAATTGTCGTGTTCGTATTCGCCCTGCTCGGAATTCCAGCCGCCAAAAAGGCCGTCGTTGTCTTCGGTATCGCGGAAATTCTCGCTGATAATGGCGGCGGCGTTCGTATAGTTGACGACGTAATCGCGGAAGTACCGCTCGTTGTCCAGGATGTAATGAATTATGCCCCCGAGGAAGGCGATATCACTGCCGGCACGCAATGGAACGTGGATGTCGGCCACCGCGCTCGTGCGCGTGAAGCGCGGATCGACATGGATGATCGAGGCGCCGCGCTCTTTAGCCTTCATGACCCAGCGGAAACCCACCGGGTGGCACTCCGCCATGTTCGAACCCTGGATTACGATACAGTCTGAATTCTGCAGATCCTGCTGGAATGTGCTGGCTCCGCCGCGTCCGAATGATGTCCCCAGACCGGGGACCGTGGAGGAGTGTCAAATACGGGCCTGGTTTTCAATCTGAATAATACCGAGCGAGTTAAAAAGCTTTTTGATGAGGTAGTTTTCTTCGTTATCGAGAGTGGCGCCGCCCAGGTGCGCGATCGCCATCGTGCGGCGCACTTCCAGGCCATCGGGATTGGTCTGTTCCCAGTGCGCTTCACGAGTCTTCTGGACACGGTCGGCCACCATATCCATGGCTTGCTCTATGGGAATCTGCTCCCAGTCACTGGCATAGGGCCGGCGGTATAGAACGTGATGCACGCGGTGTGAGCCGGTCACCAGTTGGAAGGTAGCAGCACCCTTCGGGCACAGGCACCCATTCGAAATCGGCGAGCGAGGATCGCCTTCAATATCGATAATTTTTTCGTCTTTGACGTAAACCAGTTGGCCGCAGCCGACGCCGCAATACGGGCAGATTGAAGAAACTACTTTATCGGCTGACGCCGTGCGCGGCGCCAGGCTCTCAGTGCGCACAGAAGCCGCGCTATTTCCCAGACCGGCGACATCGCTGTTGCGCACTTGTTTCCAGACAGGCCAGCTGCTTTGTTCGCCCATGCCTCAAATCTAGCGCTCAGGTTGGGGAGCCGTCTGTAATCTCAAGAACCTTGTCGCGGCAGGCTCGCGTACGATTTAAGCACGCGAAGTCCGCAGCCGGAGACCGGGCGCAGCCAGGGACTCCAGCATCTGCTCGTGAATCTCCGGGCCCAGCAGGTACACTACGCCACTTTCGCCCTCCGCCGTGGCGGCGAGCGACTTGGAAACCAGCAGGCTGCAGACCTGCAACTCGCCGGGAGTCAGACCTTCAGCATGCACGCGGGTGAGGCCGCCGGGATCTGCGCGTAATTTGCGCAGGAAATCGCGGACGAAGACCTGCTCGTCGCGGGAGTCCAATGCGGCGCCGGCTGCAAACCAGCGCTGTTCGGCGCTGCCGAAGAAGTAGGGTCCGGATGCGTAGGCCAGAAGAAAAACGACAATGTCGATGAATGACGCGAGCGCCAGGGAAAAACCGTGGCGTAGCGTGGGCGCCGTGAACAACTCCTGAAACGCAACCAGCAGATCTTCCTGCTGGCTGGCGGTCTTATCGACGTAGTCTGCATAATTGGGCATGGCGGGCCGACCGAGATGCGCCGTGTGCAGGGAATCTTCGACATCATTCCAGGCAATTGCGTCATACACCTGGCGGAAATCGCGGAGTTGCTGCTCGGTCGAATCGAGCGGTTTGAGGCGGTTTCGGAACTCGGCCAGGCTCTGCCGGCTCGCCTCGATGCGCTGCAGCGATTGACGGGCGAGCTTGTCGTAGCGATCGAAAGCTGTATAGCGCAGGCCCTCGCCTGCGCCCTCGCGATACGTCGCAGAATACGTGCGCGCCTCGCGGGCAACGGCTTCGCGGACGTGCGCCAGGTAAGGGTCGGAATCCTCTGCGCGCGAGATGTACCCGTTGGCCTTCTCGGCTGTGGTCATCTCGTCCAGAGCGGCGACGTGCTTCTGCGCTTCCGCAACGGCGGAGGCCAGAACCTGTCCGGTTTGGTCGGCAGATTCGTTGAGCTTGTCATAGAGCTTTCGTTCCACGGCCGCGGGCCGCTCCCGCGCCGAAAACCACGTGTAAAGGCTGACGTATGAAAAGGAGATGGAAACGAGGGCCGTGATCGCGTAAACGCAGATCAGAAGGGCGCGCTTGCTTTTGGTGAAGCCAATCAGCCAAGCGACGAAAACGAGCGCCGTCTGGATGCCTAGCGACGCCAACAGCGAAAACCAGGCGGAGAGATAGAGCGCCATGCCCTGCTGCGTCGTGTACCAGGAGACGATCGACAACAGGCAACTGGCGACGAACAGAGATCTCACGATCGGCCGCGTAACGCCGGCCGAAGAGGCGACGGACTGGAAAGCCATGATGAAGGAACGGTACAGCGGTGCGAAAAGTTCCTTCGATCGGTTCCAAAGGTGCGCAATCGCACAGGGCGGCGGCGGCATATAATGAGACCCATGTATCGACGAGCTTGTGCTCTCATGGCGCTTGGTGTGGCGCCCCTGATCGCCGCCGACCTGGCGCCCACCGGGACGCTGAGGGGAACGTTTCTCGGCGCAAATCCGGTGCAAGGCAAAGTCGACCCGCAGAGCGGCGCAATCAGCGGACCCGTCGCGGACTTGGTCAAAGAGCTGGCGCGCCAGTTGAAAGTTCCCTACACTATCCTCCCGGCGGCAAATGCCGGCGTGGTGATCGACAATTTGAAAACCAACAAGGCCGATATCGGATTTCTGGCCTACGACCCGGAGCGCGCCGCGGAGGTCGATTTTTCGCGGCCGTATGCGTTAATGCACAACAGCTATGTGGTGCGCGCCGATTCCAAGTTTCAGAAATCGGGGGACGTGGATAAACCGGGCGCGCGTGTGGGAGCGGTGAAAGGGCAGAGTCAGCAACTCTACCTGAGCGGCAACTTGAAGCAGGCCCAGGTACGAATTTTCCCCACTCAGCCGCCGCAAGCCGACTTGGAAAAACTGCTGCTGGATGGCGACATCGATGCGTTCGGCGCCAACCGGCAGCGGATGGTGGAAGCCGCGAAGCTTTCGCCGAAACTGCGAGTCCTGCCGGACGATTTTCTCGTGGTCGGGCAAGCGATCGTGGTGACGAAAGAAAACCACGCGCTGCTGGATGCGCTCAATCAGTTTATCGATGGCGTGCGCGCCTCAGGGCTGGTAAAGACCTCGCTCGAGCAGGCCGGGATCGCCGGCGTGGATGTCGCGCCGTGACCGCGGCTTCCGGCGTCACCAGTTCGCGCGAATCCGGAGGCCGCCTGGTTCGCTGGGGCCTGGCTCTGGCGAACTGGAGCGAGCAGTGGTTCCCGGACCCGTTCGTGTTCGCGTTGCTGGGCGTGGCGGTTGTATTTGCGATCGGCGTACTGGCCGGAGAATCGCCGTCGAATCTCGCCATTCAGGCCGGAAAGAGTTTCTGGTCGCTGGTGCAGTTCACGATGCAAATGGTGATGGTGATCATCGGCGGCTACGTCGTTTCGTCCACGCCCGCGGTGAGCCGCGCGATTCGCGCGTTGGCGCGCGTGCCGAAGAGTCCCAAGGGCGCGGTCGCCTTCGTCGCGTTTCTTTCCATGGCGAGCTCGCTGATTTCCTGGGGCCTGAGCCTGGTATTCAGCGGGTTATTCGTGCGAGAACTCGCGAAGCAGGTCAAGGGGCTCGACTATCGCGCCGCCGGTGCCGCCGGCTACCTAGGCATCGGCACCGTGTGGGCACTGGGATTTTCCTCCTCGGCCGCCATGCTGATGGCGACGAAATCGTCGCTGCCACCCACATTGCTCTCGATCAGCGGCGTGATTCCGCTGACGCAGACTATCTTCTTATGGCCGAGCCTCCTGATGACGTTAGTGCTGATGACCGTCTCGATCAGCGCGGCGTATCTATCGGCTCCCACGGCCGAGAAGGCGAAGACCGTCCAGGATTTCGGCATCGAGCTCGATGATCTCAGCGGAGGCGAAGCGCCGAGGACTCGGCCGGGCGAGTGGCTCGAGTACAGCCCGATTCTCACTATCCCCGCCGGTGTGATGCTGACCGCCTACCTGGTGAACGTGCTGCGCACCTCGCCCCAGGGGGCGCTGGCGGCGCTTGACCTGAATACGTACAACCTGATCTTCTTGACGGCGGGTCTCCTGCTGCAGTGGCGGCCGCGGCGCTTCGTGCGGGCCGTCAACGAATGCGTCCCCGGCACCGCGGGCATCCTGATCCAGTTTCCGATTTACGCCATGATCTTCGGCATGATCGTCGGAACCGGGTTATCCGATAAAGCCGCACATTTGCTGGTGTCCGTGAGCACGCATACCACCTATCCGCTGCTGGTGGCCTTGTACTCCGCGACGCTGGGCGTGTTCATTCCGTCGGGCGGCAGCAAGTGGGTGATCGAGTCGCCTTACGTCTTACAGGCGGCAATCCAGCATCACGTGCATTTGGGCTGGGTCGTGCAGATTTATAACGCGTCGGAAGCGCTGCCTAACCTGATCAATCCCTTTTATATGCTGCCGCTGCTGGGCATTCTGCGCCTGCGCGCGCGCGACCTGGTGGGCTACACGATCCTGCAACTGGGCACGCAGATTCCCATCGTCTTCCTGCTGTGCTGGCTGTTCGCGCAGTATATTCCGTTTGTGCCGCCGGTGAAGTGAAGCTTAAGTTCGAAACTTCGGTAATATCCGCAACGCGTTCTCGCGATCGATGCCGCGCAGCTCGTCGGCCGTAAAGCCGCAATTTTGAAGTCCGCGCGCGATCCCGGCGGAATTGCCGAACGGGAAATCGGTGCCGAAGACAATCTGGGTCGTCGGCACAATCATCTTCAGGGAAACCATCTGGACCGGATTCGCTGAGCCTGCCGTATCGTAATAGAAACGGCGCAAATGATATAGCCGCGAGTTGGGCGGCGCCGGTTTCGCGAGGCTCTCCGCGCTGGCCGCCTGCCCAAGAAAACGGCCGGCGAGCGACGGAATCGTTCCGCCGGCGTGCGAGAAGATGAACTGGATATCCGGGCATGCATTCGCGCGCCCGCTCTCGATCAGGCTGATGATGGTCCGGCTGGTGTCGGTGTTGTACTCGATGGTTGTCTCGTTGATGCCCGGCTGGAGGTTCTGGCAGCAGGGCGGCGCGGCGGCATGTGTATAGACTACGGCGCGGCGGCGGTTCAGCTCGGCAAAGACGGGCGCGAACTCCGGGTCGCCATGCCAACGATTCCCATAGCTCGAAAGTAGCCCGACGCCATCGGCCTTCAGAGTATCGAAGGCGTATTCGATTTCGCGCAGGCTGGCCTCGACATCGGGAAGCGGCAGCACCGCAAATAGCCCGAAGCGACCTTTGTAATCGGCGACCATCTTGGCGCCGTATTCGTTCAGCTCGCGCGCCATGCGCCGGGTCTCGTCTTTATCGCCAAACCAGATACCGGGCGTGGTGATCGAAAGCATGGAAGCCGCCACGCCACCGCGATCCATATCTTCGAGAGCCTTGGCGGGCGTGTAAGGTTGCCATGTCTGATAGCCCTGGCTCTTACGGGTCGCAGTCATCCGCACCCAGTCGGGCGTGCCGAAATGATGGTGCAGATCGAGCCGCCGGGGGCCCGAGGCAGGCGCCTGCGCCGGCAGCTTCCCGGAAGCGACGAGAGCCGCCGCGCCTAGCCCGGCCAGAAAATCGCGTCGCGAGTGCATGGCTTTCATTAAAACACCACCTTGAGCGCAAATTGAATCTGGCGGGCCACTCCGACCGTGTCGGCAATTGCGCCCGCCGTCGAGTTCGGCGCGCCGCAACCGGCGCCGGACGCCTGGCACTGGCCGGCGGCCCCGGCCACGAACACGGCTGCCGTCGCCGGCACCGCGAAATTCGTATGGTTGAAAATATTGAAGAACTCGGCCCGGAACTGCGCGCGCACCGCTTCGCTGATTCGCGTATCTTTGATCAGCGCGAGATCCGTGCTGAAATAGCCGGGGCCGCGTCCCGTGTCACGCCCCGTGTTGCCAAGTGTGCCGACGGCCGGCACCGAGAAGCAGTTCGGATTGAACCAGCGTTCGGGCGTTCCCGCGGTATATTGTACGCCGGCCCAGGTGAACGTTCCCGAGTTGACATTGCAGCCCGCCACATAATTCGGCCGCGGCGTCCCCGATCCCTGATAGCCGACGATGTCGAATCCATTGCTGATATTGAACGGCAAGCCGGTGCTGGCGCTCGCGATGCCGCTAACCTGCCATCCCTCCACCAGGCGGTTGCCGTGGAACGGCAGGGCGATCAACCCGTTCACGCGCAATTGCTGGTTGATATCGAAACTGCACACACCCTTATCGAGCGCAAAATTATAGGGATTCGATTCGCCGTTGGGGCTGTTGCTGGCATAGCTTGCCCAGGAACCGCCGTCATCGACGCAGCGCGACCACGTGTACGCCACCTGGAGTTGCGTGTTCCTCGTAAAACGGCGGTCGAGCGTAGCCTGCAGCGAATTGTACCGGGAGGTGGCGATCGGCGCGAATGCGTTGTAGATGCTGAAAAATCCAAAGGGGTTCAACCGCGGGTTACCGACAATCCTTCCGTTGACGAGCGCCCCGAAGTGCTGGACGCCGTTGGCATCGGCCGTCGGAATCGGCGGATTGTGCTCGTACTGCGTTAGCAGGTGCACGCCGTGTGATCCCACATAACCGAGCGAAATCACGGTGCCCTGCGAGATCTCACGCTGCACGTTGAGGTTGTATTGCATCATGTACGGCGTGGTGTTGCTGCTGTAGTCGAAACCCGATGGCTGGGTGAACGGCGGAATGTTGGTAGTGGCGAACGGCGTAGGATATAGCGGATTCTGTTCCAAAACCTGGAACCACGGCTTGTTGCCCCAGTAATTGCCGCCGTAATTCGGCGGCAGAATGGGGTTGCGGAACAATCCGAAGCCACCGCGAATCGAGGTCTTGTGATCGGCGAACGGATCGTACGCGAATCCGAACCTCGGATCCCAGGCGCCCAGCGTCGGGTTCGACCGCATCACATGCGGCACGTTGACAAACGCCGTGTCGGTGGCGAAATTGGTGATCGTGTAGAGCTGGTTGTGGGTTTCAATCGGATTGGTGCGGAATTCCCAGCGCAATCCCAGGTTGAGCGTCAGCTTGGGAGACACCTTCCAGTCATCCTGGATGTACGGGTCCAGCTCGGTTTCCCGAAAATCGCGGTGCGGGTACGCGCTCGGATTATTCAAGGCGCCATTGAACGTCAGCGCCGTCCCCTGCAGGAAGAGCGCCAGGCTTTGGAATACCCACGCTCCACCCGACCGCGACGGGAAGTACGTGTTCGACTGCAGCCGCCCAACCGCCGCGCCAAACCGGAGGCTGTGCGCTCCGTGAGTCCACATCACGTCGTCGGCTTCGGTGAAACGGTTCTGGCGCAGGTCAAACGGCACCAGGGTGTTCCCGCCGATGCTCGATATGTTTCCAAACGCGATGTTGGCGTCCTGCCGGCCCGTACCGGGAAAAAATTGCAGCGGCGCGGCTCCATTGACCGTGGGCGAGCCGGTCGTGAATGCGCTGTCCGTTGTCCGGGAGAAGCTGGCACGCGCCACGTTCACCACGGCGGGCGAGAGGACGCGCCGCCATTCCACGGTCGTGAACTGGTTGAACGAATTGTCCTGCTCTCCCCAATATGGCAGCGTCGCGGTGGAGTTGAACGGATCGAATAAGTCAGCCTTGTCGCCCACGTAGCGCACGAAAACGGCATCTTTGGCCGAGAATACGTGGTCGACGCGCCCCAGCACGTAGTTCTCGTGCGCCACCTGGCTTCCCACGCTGGCCACGCTGCCGATGCCTGTCGACGGATTTACGGTGCCGGCGTTCGGAAGCGGCAGAAGCGCCATCGTATTCGTGATCGCCTGAGCCACCGCGGGAGCGGCCGCCGGCGTTGCTTTGCCTGTGCTGTCGAGCAGAATCGGCGCACGATGCGCGGCGTCGGGAACAAACGCCGTGCGCGTTTCGCCCAGTAACTGCCGCACGCCTTCGTAGTTCACGAAAAAGAATGTCTGGTCTTTGCGAATCGGTCCGCCCACGCTGCCGCCGAACTGGTTTTTGTGAAATTCCGGCGGATCGGCGTGATCCTGCCCGGGCTGCCGGAAATTATCGAAGAATCGGCGTGCGTCGAGCGCGCTGTTGCGCAGAAAATCGTACGCCGAGCCATGCACGCTGTTGGTGCCGGATTTGCTGACCGCGTTGATCACCGCGCCGTTGCCGCCGAACTGCGCGCTGAAGGTGTTCGTCAAGGTTTGGAACTCGCCGATCGCTTCGATGCCAAGCGAATTGCCCGTAATCGAACCCATGCCCTTGTTCCAATACGTCTGCAGGTTTTCGTCATCGAGCAGGATCGCCTGGCCTTCCGGGCGCGCGCCGGCCACCGAGTATTGGTCGGCTCGCCCCTGGAACCCGGAGCGTTGAAACGACGTATGCGTGGCTACGCCGGGCGCCAACTGGATCAATTGCTCGAAGTTCCGGCCGTTCAAAGGCAGATCTCGCATCTGCCGCTCGTCCACGAGCGCGGCCACCGCCGAATTCGTGGTCTGTACCTGCGAAACCTGGCCCTCCACCGTGACGGTCTGCTGCTGCTGCCCGACCGGCAGTGCGAAATCGACCACGGTCTGCGCGCCCACCGTCAATACGATGCCCTTGTGAACCAACGTGGAAAACCCGCTCTTGGCTGCCTGGACTTCATATTCGCCTACGCCGAGATCGGCGATGCGAAAACGCCCTTGGCTGTCGCTGTTCACCGACTGCGCGGCGCCGGTGCCGACGTTCCGGATCTCCACCACGGCCTCCGGCAGAACCGCGCCGGACGTATCCGTGACCGTGCCCAAGATCGTGGCCGTCGTGCCTTGGCCTAACAAGGTACTTGCGAGCCACAGGCATGCCATTACGGAAAACAGAAACGCCGATCGCCGCATCGCGGGAAGCCTCCCTTTACAAAACTTAATAATCCGGTCGCTGCACACAGGCGAAATTCGAAGCGTCATCGAGGCTGCCGCCGCTGCGGTAGAACGCCTGCCCGATCGCTTTGGCCGGGATGCCCCATCCCAAAACTGGCGCTCGTGCCCGGTGTCGGTCGAACTACATAACCCCGCCGCAGGGCCGCCGCCATGGAGCCGCAGGATACCGCGCGCGTGGACAAGCTCCAGAATCCCGCCAGAACGAGCAGCGCGACCAGGTGCACGTTCATACCCCTCCAAACGGTGTCAGACGATCTTAGGTTGGCGGTAGGGGTCTGTCAACACTTAATTCCGCCGGCCTAGGCGCTGAATTTCGGCAGCACGCGCGCGGCGTTTTCGCGGTGAATGCCGCGCAGTTCCGCCGCCGTGAAGCCGCACTTGTCGAGGCCCTGCAAGTGCTTCGCTGCCGAGCCGAACGGGTAGTCGGTTCCGAACACGATCTGCGAGGCTCCCGCCACCAGCTTCAGCCCCTGCATCTGCACAGGATTGGTAGACTGCGCCGTGTCGTAATAAAACCGGCGCAGATGGTAGAGCCGCGAATTCGGCTCCGCAGGGCGGCCCAGGTTGTCGGCGATCGTGTCCGGCTGCCCGACACCGAAGCGCTGGATCAGCGACGGCATCGTGCCGCCGGCATGCGAAAAAATGAACCGGATGTTCGCGTACCGCGTCGCTGAGTCGTTCACGATCAGGCTGAAGATCGTGCGCGCCGTGTCGGTGTTGTACTCGATGGTCGGCGGATTCACGCCGGGCTGAATATCCTGGCAACACGACGAATCGATCGGATGTGTGTACACTAAGGCGCGGCGGCGGTTCAGCTCGTCAAACACCGGGCGGAACGCGGCATCACCCAGCCAGCTGTTCCCATAGCTGCTCAGCAGGCCGACACCATCCGCGTGCAGCGTGTCGAAGGCGTATTCGATTTCGCGCAGGCTGTCTTCGATGGACGGCAGCGGCAGCAAGGCGAAAAGGCCGAGCCGGCCTTTGTGATCGGAAACCGCTTTGGCACCAAACTCGTTCATCTCGCGCGCGAGCCGGCGCGACTCTTCCGGATCGCCGAACCAGATGCCGGGCGACGTGCACGAAAGCACCGAGGCGGCTACGCCATCCCGATCCATGTCCTCGATGTCCTTTTCGGGCGTATAAACCTTCAACCGGTCGAGCGCGAACCAGGTGGTGAACCCGGCCACGTGATGGCCTTCCTTGGCGCTCAATGCCTTCACGTACGCCGGCGAAACAAAGTGGTGATGCAGATCTATGGCCCGCCGTCCGGCACCCCGGCCCTGTCCGCGCAGCAGGCCCGCAGCCGCGCTCGCGGCGAGGAATTCCCTGCGGCCGAGCGTCATGGCTTTAATTGCGGAATATCTTTGGGCGGCTCGGGAATGGTCGCCAGGTACGCCCGAATATCCGCTACTTCCGCATCCGGCATCACCTTCGCCGAATATGGCGGCATCCCGTTGCCGGGCTTGCGCACGTAGGCGATCAACGCCGCAGCCGCCAGCGGCCGGGGGGCCAGCCGGGGCCCTGCCCCCCCCTGCCCCATGGTGCCGTGGCATTCGTAGCAGCCATTCTTCAGGAACAGTTTCTTGCCATTCTGGGCATTTCCAGCGTCCTGCGCGACGAGAGGCGCCAGCAGCGCCGCCCCCAGAACGAGTCCTGCGAAATATCGCTTCATCCGCTTCTCCTAGCGCGGTTGCGTCACCGTATCGATCAAATACGGCTCGCCCTTCTTGACCACATCGATGCCCCGCCGGATAGCGTCCGCCAGATCCCTCGGATCGGAAATCGGACCTTCCGCCCGCACGCCCATGCTTTGCGCGAGCTTCGCGTAATCGATATTCGGGTCATCGATTTTGGTGCCGATGTGAATGCGGTCGATGCCGCGATTGTGACGGTTTGCCAGGCCCTGAATCCCCATCACTTCCTGGTGATAGGCGCGGTTGTTGTGCATGATCGTGAGCAGCGGGATGCGGTGATGCGCGGCGGTCCATAACACGCCGTTCGCCACCATCAAATCGCCATCGGTCTGAATGGCGATGCTCAGCCGGCCATGCTTCTTATTCGCCAGCGCCGCGCCAACCGTGGCCGGCGCCATGTACCCGACCCCCTCCGAACCGGACCCGCCGATGTACTGATAATGTTTATCGAAATTCCAAAGCCGCAGCGGCCATTCGCGAATCCAAAATGTGTCCGACAGCAGCGACCAGTCTTCGTTCTTGATTTGCGCCCACAACTCGGCGGAAAGCCGCGCCGTGCTGATCGGGCTGGCTTCCCAGCCGTACGCCGCATCGATCCGCGCCTTCTCCTGCGCCTGCTGGCCGGCCTTGGCGAGCTTCGCTCCCCGCGCCTCAAACGCGCGCCTGCGATCGTCGGTGAGGAGCCGTTTCACCGCCTCGATCAGCGAAGGCAGCGTCGCCTCCGCATCCGCCGCAATCGCCAGATCGACGTCCGGGAACCGCATGAAGTCCTGGTAATTGCTCTTGTGATTCAGGTCAAGCGAAGAGATGCTGATTACCTTGAGCGCGTTGTTCCGTTGCCGGGCCTGCCTCACGGTGCTATAAAGATCGCTGCTCTCCAAAGCCAGCACCACGTCGGCTTCCATTACCGGCGCGCCGGTGGTCGGCTTGCCGGCCACACCCGCCCGCAGCGTCTGGTTGAGCGGATGGCGGCTCGGGAAATTCATTCGCCGGTGCTGGTCGACTACCCCGGCCTGCAGCGTCTCCGCCAGCTCCACAATCAGCTTCAAACCATTCGGCGTGCGCGCGGCGCGGCTGGCCACAATCACCGGATTTTCGGCCGCCACCAGCATCTTCGCCGCTTCATTCACCGCGCCCGTTTCTCCCTGCGGCGGAGCCGCCAATGTCACTTTCGGAATCCGCGGATGCTCGTTCGGTGGAATCGCGTTCTCCTGTAATTCCGTGTCGGCCGTCAGCACGACCGGCATCGTCGGCGGCGTCATCATGATCTTGTATGCGCGCACCGCGGATTCGGCGAAGTGCTGCAGCGATTGCGGCGTGTCGTCCCACTTAGTGATTTCCCGAACCATGGCGGCCGCATCCTGCACGCTGTGCAGCCAGATTACCTCGCTGTTGCGGTGCGCGGCATCCAGCGTGTTGCCGAGCACCAGGTAAACCGGAACCCGGTCGCAGAACGCATCGTAGATCGCCATCGTGGCGTGCTGCAGGCCAACCGTCCCGTGCGCGCACGCCATCGCCGGTCTGCCTTCGATTTTGAAATAGCCGCAGGCCATGGCCACCGAAGACTCTTCGTTGCAGCACGTAATATACTCCGGCGCCGAGTTGCCGCCGTAATTGATCATCGATTCGTGAATCCCGGCGAAACTGGAGCCCGGCATGGCGAAGCAGTATTCGAAGTTCAGCGCCTTGAACACGTCCATCATGAAATCGGCTCCCGGACGCTCGGTGATGCGCGGGTCGGCTGCCGGCGGCGCGTTTTCGGTTACCTTGGCCGGCGCGGTCACGCGGACTTGCTGCGCGATCGCCAGCGGCGCGCTGGCGGCCAAAGCAGCCCCTTTCAAGAATCCCCGACGATCGACCGGCTTTTTCGGTTGAGCCACTGTGAGCACCTCGCTTCTGGGATTCTATGTGCCTCGCCGGGGCCAGTCAAGCACGGATCACTGGACACCAGCTGCCGCCCGGGCCATAATCAAGTCCGTTCGCCAGGAGGAACACCGATGTCGAAGAGTCTCTTCACGGCCTTGCTTGCCGGTTTGCTCGCACTGGGCGAATTCCCCGCACGGGCCGAACAGGGCCTGCTCACTCACAAGGCGCTGTCGCTCGATATGGCGATGGCCATCGCGCATGGCTCGCTGGAAAAATGCCGGGCGCAAAACTACAAATGTGCCGTGACGGTTCTCGATGCCGCCGGCCACACCTTGATTGCACTTCAGGATGACGGCGCCATGCTCCACCGCTTCGATGTCAGCCACAAGAAGGCCTACACCGCGTTGGTTTACCGGCGCCCCTCCAAGCAGGTGGTCGAGGGATGGTCGGCCAAAACCGCCAGTTCCGCTCCCCTCGTCGAGGGCACCATGCCGAACCCGCCGATCGAAGGTACGATCGACATGGGCGGGGGACTTCCGATTGTCGCCGGCGGCGAAGTGATCGGCGCGGTGGCCGTCAGCGGAGCGCCGGGTTGGGAAATGGACGAAGCCTGCGCCAAAGCCGGCCTCGAACGGGTGGCGGACAAGTTGAAGTAGCTACCGCTTCGCCAGGATCGCCCTCATCTCATCGGCGGCGCGTTGCACACCCTGTGCATCATACGCCGGGTTCAGCGTGCCGGAGAATTCGGCATAGAGACGGACTGCGTTCATCGGCAGCCGGTCCTGTGCGCCGATCCAGTTATCAAATTTGCCGAGCTTAATGTCCGCGGCTGCCTGGCCGGGCGTCAGGCCGGCATTGTACCGTTTCCACGCTTCGGCTTTGAAAACCGCCAGGTACTCGCTCATCTCCGCCAGTTCGCGCTTGCCGCCGATCGGGCCATGCCCCGGCACGATCGTCTGCGCATCCATCGCGAGCACGCGATCGCAGACTTCTCCCCATTTCGTGCAGTGGCCGTTGTTAAGAAAGGGGGCCACGTAAAAGAAGCCAATATCCCCGGCAAACAGGATTTTGTATTGCGGAAGATAGATCGCAATGTCGCCGTACGTGTGAGCCGGCGCCATCGTGAGGAGTTGCACCTCGGTATTGCCGTAATAGTAGGTAGCGCGGTCGTTGATCACCGTGGTTGGCGGCACGATCCGCCGCTCCTCGCCGCCTTCGGCCCAGCCGTCGCGCTTCTCCCAAGTCGGGTTCGGAACAACCGTATCCAGCATCGCCTGGCGGCAATACTCGTGCGCTACGATCTCGGTCTTCGGAAAGAACGGCAAGCCCCAGATGTGATCCCCATGATGATGGGTAAGGACTATCCGGCCGATCGGCTTGTCCGGCACTGCGCGCCGGATCGCCGCGATGAAGTTCTTGGCGTGAATCGGAGCGCCGAGCGAATCGATCACCAGCACGTGATCTTCGCCCACGATCACGCCGCCGTTCGACACTCCCGCGTTCATCTGGCCTGGCCCGCCGCCCTGCACATACGCGTAAACATTCGGCGCGAGTTGCCGCAGTTCCGTCTTCCACGTGGGCACTGCGGCGGAGCCGCCGGTCACGACACCCGGCAACCGGCCCGCCTGCGGCCTTGCCATCCTCACTGCCCCCAAACCCGCGGCCACGACGCCCACCACCGCGTCGCGGCGGCTGTACCGCCTGTTCACGAGGACCTCCTTACCGCGCCATGCAGGGCGTCGGGTTCCAGCCTTTGGAATCGGCTTGCTTCTTGAAGTGCGTGCTCGTAATGAAGGGCGTGTTCAAGTACGTCGGATCGTCGACGATCGTCTTTACGATCAGCCAGGAATCGCCGTTGGTTTCGTTGACCCGGTCGTAGTATTCGGTGAGCTGGACGTTGCCGCTGTACGGCACGCCGTTTTTTCGAAGGTATCCCGGCTTGATATGGGAAGTGATGACACGCAGTCCGGCGCCGGGCAGCGCTCCGCGGGCCCCGGCTTCCACATCCCAGTTCGCCACCGAGGCGCCTTGCCAGTCGCCGCCCGCTCCGGCTTTCGAGGCATCGAAATGGAACAGGCGCGTTTGCGTGCCCGCGTCGGTTTCCACCTTCAGAGTGTAATCATCCTGCCAGCCGATGAGCACCCGGCCGGGAATCCGCATCACCGCCGGGGCGCTGTAGGCCTTGCATTGGTTCCCGGAAGCCTCGTCCTTCGCCGGGTCCCAGGTGTCCGCCAGTTTGCGGCCCGCCGGATTCAGCGGAACACTGGTGTAATCGCCCTTTGCGGGCGTCACCATGCGATAGAGCCAGTCCTCGGTCACCACAGAAACCCAGTAGCCCGTCAGATCGACGGTCGCCCCCGCCTTGGGCGTTCGCGCCTGGCCCTGCACAAGCAGCGGAAGCAGCCCGCAGATAAATAACACGCCCTGAAACCTTTTCATCGCGCCCTATTTCTTCCTGGTGAGGGTCTTATAGATCGCTTCCACGAACATATCGGCGGTGCCGAAGCCCGTCTTCGCGCCATAACGCCCGTCGTAGTCCTTGGTAAGCCCGGCGGCCTTCACCTGTTCCAGCGTCATTCCCTTCTTGATGGCCGCCTGGATCCGGTCGCGGATAATCGTCACCATGTCCCGATACTCCAGCAGGTCCGGCTGGTCGCAGATATGTCCATGTCCCGGAATGATGTAAGTGCCCCCTTCATCCTGCAGGCCGGGAATCGCGATATCCATGATATTGTTCAGCGCGTCGACCTCTCCTTGAATGCTGCCCCCACGATCGACATCGATGAACGGATAAGTGGTGGTCACAAAGATGTCGCCCGCTACAACCACGTCGGACCGGCGGAAGATCACCAGGCTGTCCCCATCGGTGTGCGCGGCGGGCTGGTAGACGATTTCAATCGGCTCCCCATTGAAGAACAGCTGCTTGCGCCCCGTGAGATAGGTTTCGGTCGGCCAGGCGTCAAACGGCGTCGGCGCCTGCTGCCCGGTGGGAGCGCTCATGCGCTTGAGCACGTTGTCCTGCGCCCAGATCTGCGCGCCCACCCCGGCGTCGGTTAGGTTGCCCGTTACGTTCGCGCCCACATAGGTAAGTCCGGCTTTGCGCACCGCCACGTTGCCGCCGGTATGGTCCGGATGCACGTGCGTGTTGATGATGTATTGGATGGGCTTATCGGACAATTTCCGGATCGCCGCCACGACTTTATCGCTCATCGCGGCCAGGCCCGTGTCCACCACCAGCACTCCCTGATCCCCGGTCTGCACCGCGATATTGCCACCGGCGCCGCTGATCACGTACACATTGCCCTGTACCTTGAGCGTGACCAATTCTCCGGAATTTCCTTGCGCGAGCACGATGCCCGGCGCCGCCGCCAACGCCAAAACAGCCGCGACCGCTCTCATTTCGTGCCCGCCTGTTTCAGTTTCGACTCATACTCGGGATACGCCGTCTGGGCGCCTCCGAGCGCCGCTTCCGCGGGAATATGGTACTGATCGGCGAATTCATGAATGAACGGGTTTTCGCCCGGCAGGTAATGCGGCACGGTGCCGCGCGGCCGCTCGATTTCCACCACCGGCTCGCAGGGATACAGCCACGTCTGCCCGTTCTGAACTCGCAGCACCAGGTCCTGCGTTTTGATCAACGGCTCGGTCAGCGTGATCGGATCGGTCAGGATCGAGACGTGCGTCAGATGATCGCCGTGCCGGATGAAGTGCTCCGTCAGCGTCGCCTGATCCGTGTGCCGCAACCCGTTGCGACGGATCCACCCCCACTTGAGATGCGTCGTATACACCGTCAGAATATTGCCGTCCCATTTACCCGTGGAAAATCCCATCCAGGTGTGCGGCGCGGCATCCGGGGGATGCGGCCGGTCGTCCATCCAGATCGTGCGCGTCTGCTGATAGTTGTCGATGTATTGTTTGATCGCGATGAGCCTTTGCGAGACCGGATCGCGGTCTTCCCAGATCCTTAGATTGTAAGGACCGCGATAAATATACGACACGATGTGCACTTCGCATTGGTGCTCGGGAATGGTGAACCGCGACGCATCCCATGCCAGGCCATACATCCGCGCTCCGTCCGTGATCGGTAGCCCGAGATAATTCACCAGTTCGGGGCCCGGGCCGCGCTCGTGCGCGTCTTCATGAAAAACCGGCCCCCAGTTTCCCTGCAGGCTGACCCCCGGACCGACAGGATTGTACCCGCCTGGCCCCTGCCCCCATGCGCCAACAGCCAAAGCCAGGGCAAAGCTCGCTTTACACATTCTCATCGATAAGTCCTAATGTTTTACCGGCTGCTTCAGGCTGGTGTAAACCGCCTCCACAAAATCATTTGTCGTCCACGGGCCCGTGGTAGCCCCGTAGCGCGTATCGTAATCGATGGTGACGCGGGCGGCCTTCACCTGCTCGAGCGTAGCCCCGCCCTTGATCAAGGCCTGCACGCGGTCGCGGATTATCGCGACCATGTCCCGGTACTCCACCACTTCGTGCTCGTCGCACACATAGCCGTGGCCGGGAACGACGATCGTCCCGCCCTCTCCCTCATGCTGGTAGACGGTCCGGTTCAGTATGTCGTTCAGCGCTTTGATCTCTCCTTCCACGCTGCCGCCCGATTTCACGTCGATGAACGGGTACTGTGTCGTGTTGAAGATGTCGCCCGCCACAATGACATCGGCGCGCTGAAACTGAACGATGCTGTCGCCATCGGTCACCGCGTTCGGCTCGAAGAACATCTGCACGTTGTCGTTGTTGTGGAACATTCGTCGCCGCTCTTCTAAAAACGTATCGCTCGGCCAGCCCGCCGACGGCGTCTTTGCTGCGGTCATGCGATTCGCCACGTTCTGCTGCGCCACAATGGTTGCGCCCACACCGGCATCGGCAAATTGCAGCGAGAAGAAGGAGCCGATCACGCTCGGATCGAGCCCCGCCGCCCGCAGCTTGACGTTGCCTCCGGTGTGGTCCGCACGCGCGCTGGTGTTGGCGATGTATTGAATCGGCCGGTCTGTGAGCCTCTTGATCGCCGCGATGATTTTGTCAGCCAGTTGCCCAGTCCCTGAATCCACCACGAATGCGCCTTCATCGCCCACCTGCAGCGTGACATTCGCGCCGTCGCCCAGCAGCAGGTACACGTTATTCCGCAACCGCCAGACGTGGATTTCGCCATCGTGCGGAACCGGATCCACGGCGCGGCTGGTCTGCGCCGGCCCCTCCGCGGACGGTTTCGTCTCCGCAAGTCCTTCCGCTTCAGTCGCCCCTTTCAGCTTGGCCTCGAATTCCGGGTACATCGTGTGCGGACCGCCTAATGCTCCCACCAGCGGCACGTTGTTCCTTTTCGAAAACTCGGTCACAAACGGCTGCTGGCCGAACAGGAAGTTCGGAACTTCGTCCGGCTTGCGGTCCAGGATCTGCTCACCGTCGTCGCACGCGAACAGCCAGGACGTCGGATCGGAAGGCTGCCGGTAAAAGTCGGTGGTGCGTACCATCGGCTCCGCCAGGTACACCGGATCGCTTACCACCGACGTGTACGTGATGTGGTCGCCGTGCCGGACGAAGAAATCCGTCACCGTCGCCTGGTCGCTTTCGGGCAGCCCGTTGCGCCGCAGCCATCCCTGTTTCAGATGCGTCGTGTAAACCACCAGCGCGTTGCCGACGAACTTTCCCGTGGAAAAACCCATCCAGGTGTGCGGCGCCCAAGCCGGCGGATGCGGGCGTCCATCCATCCAGATCACCCGGTGTCCTTCGAAGGTCTGGTGCCACCAATGAATCGCGATTAACTGTTGCGTGTGCGGATCCCGTTCTTCCCAGGACCGCGAATTGCCGATCGCGCGCACCTGGTATGGCATCACGTACCCGTCGCACTGATGATGGCGTAGCGTCACACGCGACGGGTTATAGGAAAGCCCCCACAACCGGGCGGCCTCGTTGATTGGGAAGCCCGCGTAATCGGCGATCTCCGGCCCATTGCCGCGCTCCATGGCGTCTTCGTGCATGGCGCCGGTCCAGTAGCCCGATAAATCAATTGCCGGCGCCGGCGCCTGCGGCGGTTGCGCAAACAGTGCGGCGCCGGTCAGCAACCCAGCCCAATAAAGTGACTTCACAACTCTCATGAAACGCTCCTCAGGCTCCTCCAGCCCGCCGTTTATTCAGCCGCACACGCCGTCGGATTCCAACCTGCAGCATCCGCCTGCTTCTTGAAATGCGTGCTCGTCCAGAACGGCGATGCCAGGTAGGTCGGGTCGTTCAGCTCGCTCGAAACCACTAGCAGGGATTCGCCGCCCGGCACGTCGAACCGGTCGAAATACTCGGTCAGGACGGCATCGGCGCTATAAGGAACGCCGTTCTTGCGAAGATAACCAGGCTTCATCTTCGTCGTCACGACTTTCAGCGAACCGCCGACCGGTGGATAGTGCTGACCAAGGCCAAAAACAAAACCCATCGGGCTGCGGGGCCGGTCCCAACTTGCCGTCGATACACCTTGCCAGTCCCCGGCGCGTCCTGCCGGTGCGGTAAACGAGAAGATGCGCGTCTGGGTTCCGGCGTCCGTCTCGAGTTTGACGGTATTGTCATCTTGCCAGGTGATGTGCAGCCGTCCGGGTAGCCGCATGATTCCGGCCGCGCCATACGCCTTGCACTGATTTCCCGAAGCCTTATCCCTCGCCGGATCCCACGCGTCCGCCGCCTTCTTTCCCGCATCGTTCAGCGGAACGGATACATAATCACCCTTGGGAGGCGTGAGCATCCGATAACGCCAGTCTTCGGTGATCAGCGAAACCCAATAGCCGGTGAGATCGATAGGGGCTCCGCCCTTCGGTGTAGCGGGCGCTTCTCCGCCCCTACCCTGCGCGTGGGCATGGCCCGAAAGCACCCACACTAATACTGCGATACCTGCGACTTTCACCACGAACAATCCTTTCCCGCCAAGTTCGCTGTATATCAGAACAGAAACTTCAATGCAAATTGGATCTGGCGGGGCGGACCCGAAAACGTCGTAATCTGGCCCGCTGCCGGGTTGCGGGTTCCGCCGCCCAGGAACAAACTGCCGCCTCCGATCCCGGTTGACGGCAACCCCAGATTCGTGTGATTGAGAATATTAAAGAACTCGGCCCGGAACTGCGCGTTGAGCTTTTCCGTAACCTTCGTGTCCTTCAAAAGCGCGATATCCGTGTTGAAGAACCGCGGACCCCGCACGATATTTCTTCCCAAATTGCCGAAGGTGCCCGGCGCCTCCAGCGTGAAGCACTGCGGGTTGTACCATTGATTCACTTTGTTCACCTGCACCTGGCACCCGGGCACGTAGTCGGGTCGCGGCGTCAGTGCCACCGGCGTGCCGCCCGCCGCCTCATCGTACCCGTCTTGAATATTCACCGGCAGCCCGCTGTTTGTGGCCAGGATTCCGCTGATCTGCCATCCCTTGATGAGGGCGTTGCCCTGGAACGGCAGCGTCACCAGCCCGTTGACCTTGAACACGTGCGTCTGATCGTAGGAGCACACCGCTTTATCCGAGTTGAGATTGTACGGATTCGTGAACGCGCCGTTGCTATTGGAATTGAAGCTCCCCAGATAGCCGCCATTATCGATGCAGCGCGACCACGTGTACGAAACCAGCGCCTGGACGTTTTTCGTGAGCCTTCGATTGACGCTCGTCAACAGCGAGTTGTAGCGCAACCAGGCTTCCGGGGTCAGGTTCGGAAAACTGCCCAGGCCATTGTTCAGGTTCGGATTTGACGTCACGTTGCCGGGCGTCCCGAATCCCAGGTAGCCTCCGGCGGGACCGTTGGCGGCCGATGGGTTGGCACAACCGGGTCCCTGCGCGAAACTGCAAACCAGCGGCGGATTCGCCTCATGGCTGGTCAGCAGGTGCAGGCCCCGTGAGCCCACATACCCAACCGTCAGTACCGTGCCCGTCACCAGCTCGCGCTGCACGTTCAGGTTGTACTGCATTACATACGGAGTCGAGTCAGCGTAGTAATCCCAGCCTGGCGTCGAACTGGGCTTCGCCACGTTGATCGCACCCGGAGCCGGGATGTTCGGATACTGCGCGCCGAGCGCGCCGGGCAATCCGTTGATCGCCCAGGGCTGGGCCGCCCAGAATCCCGGCGCAATATTGTTGATCCCGATCGGCTCGTGGAAAATGCCGAAGCCGCCGCGAATCGAAGTCTTCTGATCGCCAAACGGGCTGTACGCAAACCCGAATCGCGGATCCCAATTGCGCCAGGCAGGATTATTCGCCATCGCGTTGGTCAAATGCTGGTAAAAAGGCCGCACCGCCGTCGCGATATTCGGTACGTAGTAGAGCTGATCGTGCTTATCCACCGGGTTGGTAACGAATTCCCAGCGCAGTCCGATGTTCAACGTCAGCTTCGACGAGACTTTCCAATCCACTTGTCCATAGGGCGTGATCAGCGTATTGCGGAAGTCCCGGTTGGGATACGAGCCCTGCGGCACATACAAAAGAATGGACGGCACTCCGCGCAGGAACGGGAACGGCCCTGTCGACAGTCCCGTGAAGTTCCACTGCGACCCATCGAAGAAGGGCATGAACGTGTTGCTCTGCAGCCGCTCCACCGAGGCGCCCATGCGCACGTTGACGGCGCCATGAGTCCAGGTGACATCATCGCCTTCGGTGTATCGGTTCTGGGTCGTATTGAAAGGCAACTGCAAGGCCCCGCCGATCCCGGTCAGACCCGTGATATTCACGATTCCATCCTGGCGCCCGCCGGCCGGCCCGAAGAACTGAAGCGGGTCTTGGCCGTTTGGTAGAGCGCTGGCGGGAGTTGGCGCAGTAAATTCGTTCGTGGCCGGCCGTGAAAAGCTGAACCGCGCCACGTTGATCACGCTCGACGAAACCAGCCGCCTCCACTCCAGCGTGGAGAACTGCGTCTTGGAATAATCCTGCTCCGGCCAGTACGGCGCGACCGCGCCGCCCGCGAAGCCGCCGCCCCCAAAGGGTTCGAGGAAATCCGACTTGTCCGAAATATACCGGACCAGCAGCGAGTCTTTCGCGGAAAGATTGTAATCAAAGCGCGCCAGCACGTAATTCTCGGTCGCCGTCCGGTTCGCAACCGTAAGCGCCTCCGGTTGTCCGTTGATGATGGTCGTCGCGTTCGACCACATCTTGAGCGTGTTGGCGATCGCCTGCGCCGTCTGCGGATTGGTAGCCTGCGGCACGCAGTTGGCTGGGATGAGGTTGCAGCCCGGCACCGTGCCGAGCTTGGTTTCGCCTTGCGCCAGCCGGATGCCTTCGTAGTTCACGAAGAAAAACGCCTTGTCCTTTTTGACAGGGCCACCCAGGCTGCCGCCGAATTGGTTCTGACGGTATGCCGGCTTCGTCGAAGGATCGATGAACGAGCGCGCGTCCAGCACGTCATTGCGGAAAAACTCGTATGCCGAGCCGTGAAACGCGTTCGTGCCCGATTTGCTTACCGCGTTGATGACGCCCCCGTTGCCGCCGAACTGCGCGCTGTAGGTGTTGGTCAGCGTCTGGAATTCGCCAATCGCCTCCACGCCCAGCGACGAGCCGATCACCGATCCCATTCCCTTGTTCCAGAAGTTCTGCAGGTTTTCATCGTCCAGCAGGATCGCTTGCCCGATGGGCCGCGATCCGGCAATCGAATACTCCGGCGCCCGTCCTTGGAATCCCGAGGATAGGAAGGCATTCCCGCCCACCTGGTTCACACCCGGAGTTAACTGAATCAACTGCTCGAAATTTCGCCCGTTTAACGGCAGGTCGCGCATCTGATGCTGGTCCGTCAACACGCCGACAGTGGCATTTGTGGTTTCCACCTGGGAAACCTCGCCTTCCACCGTGATCGTTTGTTGCTGCTGACCGACCGCAAGCGAGAAATCCACTACGGTCTGCGAGCCCACCGTCAGCGTCACCCCCCGGTGCACCACCGTCGAAAAACCCGCTTTGCCCGCCTGCACATCGTATGTGCCGACCGGCAGGTCGCGCACGGTGAAGCGCCCGGACGCATCGCTGGTTGTAGTCTGCTCAAGTCCGGTTCCAGTGTTTTTCACCTGCACGGCGGCTTCTGGAATCCCCGCGCCGGAAGCGTCAGTCACCGTGCCTTGAATCGACGCCGTCGCGCCTTGCGCGTCCAGCCGGCCGGGACCAACAGCGATTGCGGTAATCAGAAAAAACAACGCCGACGCATAGACAGGCGCCCGGCGAACGATGTGACGGCAGATCAACATGAAATCCCCTCTCCCCTATAGACAGCGAGAACAGATGTTGCTGGGCAGGTATCTTAATTCCACCCACCGCGTTTGTCAAAACGGATCGCGGTCTGGCAACAAGGGCGCGCCCGAGTTAACAAAACTTTACATGCATGGCTACACGAACCGACGGGCGGTGTGGCTCATCCCTCGTACCGCATCGATTGTATCTCGGCTCGCCAGTATAATAATCGCCATGCTTTCGCGAGCGACGCGTCTCCTCGGATTGACGATCTTCTCTCTTGCCCTTCTGGCTGCGGATCTGAGTGCCCAGGGATTCGCTAACCGCGGTCCTCAGCCGCCCCAACCGCCTCGGACCGCCCGCCAAGCCGCCCCAAACGACCTTACCGGTTACTGGGTTTCCGTAGTCACCGAAGATTGGAAGTATCGCATGGTCAACGCGAATAAAGGCGACTATGCCGGCCTGCCCCTGACCGATGCCGCCCGCCGCGCCGCCGATTCCTGGGATCCGGCGACAGATCCCGACCCGGTCGAGGACTGCCGGAATTACGGTGCTCCCAATATCATGCGCCAGCCCGGACGCATTCACATCACCTGGCAGGACGATCAGACGCTCAAACTGGAAACCGACGCCGGCTCTCAAACGCGCGTCTTCTCCTTTGAATCCTCCCAGCGCGCAGGCGGGGGCTGGCAGGGCGTTTCGCGCGCTGCCTGGGACAGCGTCCCTGGCGGCCGTGGTCCCGTGCTGACCGGCTCGCTCAAAGTCGTGACCACGCAGATCAAACCCGGGTTTATTCGCAGCGACGGCGTTCCCTACAGCGCGAATGCCACCCTGACCGAATATCTGGATCGGGTCGACTTCCCGGATGGCAATACTTATCTTGTAGTCACCAGCACGTTGGACGATCCGGCTTATCTGTCCGCGCCTTACATGACTGCCGTCCATTTCCGGAAAGAGGCCGACGGTTCCGGTTGGAAACCGGCCGCGTGCCGGTAACCCGCCGCAGGAGAGGGAACATGAGAGCGAGTTTATTTCAGATTGTGGGAGCGGGCCTCCTCAGCGCCGCCCTTGCCACGGCGCAGGATCCGGCGGCGGCCGGCAACGGTGGTGGCGCGTTCGCACCCTTCCGCCCGCCCGCCAGCGGCTCCGGCGCCGATGTCTCCGGCACGTGGATGCTCGGCGGCCATCAGGACGTCGCCTACGGAACCGCCGCCGGCGCGCTCGTTGACTACGGCGGCATCCCGTTCAATGAAGCCGGGCGCCTGTTTGCTCTTGCGTGGCCCGCGTCCCGCCAGACCCTTCGTACCGAGCAGTGCGCCGGCTACACCGTACCCTACGCCTTCTACTCCCCCGGCAATTACCGCTTCTGGGAAGAGCGTGATCCGCACAACCAGCGGCTCATCGCCATCCACATGTACTTCCAGACCTCCGAAGTGAACCGCACCATCTGGATGGATGGCCGCCCGCATCCGCCTGCCTGGGCACCGCATACGTTCGCGGGCTTTTCGACCGGCGAGTGGAAGAATAATATTCTGCAGATCACCACTACCCACCTCAAGCACGGGTACGTGCGCGGCAACGGCGCTTCCCAAAGCGATGAAGCCACCGTCTACGAAGCTCTCATCCGGCACGGCGACCGGCTCACCTACCTGGCCGAGACCGTCGATCCCGTTTGGCTCGATGGGCCGTTCAGCAAAACCGTCATCGATGTGCGCAACGTCCTTGATCCCACTGCCTGGCTTTATGCCTGCGAAGACGGCGAAGAAATCACGTCCCGGCCTGACACACAGATTCCGCACTACCTCTGGGGAAAGCATCCGTTCCTCCGCGAGTATGCCGATAAAGCGCACCAACCCTTGCTCGCCGCGCTTGGCGGCGCGGAGACCACAACGCCGGAGTTCCGCGAGAAGCTGAAAAACAAAGCGGCCCTCGACGCCGCCGCGATGGCCTTAACCGTACCGGCCAAGATCCCCGAACAATCCAGTCGCGCCGCCGCAGAAGAGCCCAACGACGGCCAGATTCACATTTTGCCCGTGCAGGGCCGCGTGTACCTGCTAACCGGCGACGGCGCCAACATTGCCGTACAGGTGGGCGATGAAGGCGCGTTCGTCGTCGATACCGGAGCCGGCAAATTGACCGACAAAGTGATTGCCGCCATTGCGACGCTGACACCGCGGCGCGTCCAGTTCATTCTCAATACCAGTTTTCATGCCGACCACACGGGCGGCAATGCGAAACTGGCAGCGGCCGGCGAAGACCCCAGCCTCCCCGGCTCTTTCTTCGCCAACGCTTTCCCCGGCGCCGGCGGCGTCGCGACCTTGATGGCGCAGAATAACGTGTTGATTCGGATGCAAAAGGCCGGAGCGCCGGCCGCCTCCGTTCCGCAGGATACCTATCTCTCCGAGCGCCGCCGCAAATGGCATAACGGGGAAGGCATCGACATGTTCTACATGCCCGGTGCCAGTACCGACGGCGACACCATCGTCCACTTCCGCCAGGCCGACGTCATCGCCACCGGCGACATCGTCGATATGACGAAATATCCCGTTATCGATCTCAAAAACGGCGGCTCCATTCAGGGGGAAATCGATGCGCTCACGCGAATTCTCCAGCTGACCGTCTACAGGCACGATGAAGACGGCGGCACCATGATCATTCCCGGACACGGGCGCGTCTCGGACGAATACGACGTCGGCGAATACCGTGAAATGCTCTCAATCATCCGCGACCGCGTCCAAACCGCCATCGATTCAGGCGCCACTGTGGACCTAATAAAAGCCGCGCGTGTCACCGCCGACTACGACACCCGCTTCGGCGCAACCACGGGCCCGTGGACCACCGATATGTTTATCGAGGCCGTCTATAACAGCCTGAAGCGCAGGTAGCGCTACCGCTTCGCCCG
This sequence comes from Bryobacteraceae bacterium, assembly GCA_035295805.1. Classification (GTDB taxonomy): domain Bacteria; phylum Acidobacteriota; class Terriglobia; order Bryobacterales; family Bryobacteraceae; genus PSRJ01. The sequence continues at coordinate 92,199 of DATGII010000265.1, forward strand.
ACCCGCGCACTCTTCCGTGCTCCGGCAGGCCTTCCAGCCTGCCGCGAGTGCACGCGCCTGTTCGATCTGCGCCGCCGTCATGCGCCGTGCAACCTGCTCGCGCGCATTCGCGGCGTCCCGCAACCCCGCGGCCGCGGCCAGTTCCAGCCATTCGTAGGCCGCCACGTAGTCCTGATCCACGCCGCGCCCGCCCGCATACAACGCGGCCAGATTCAGCTGAGCGTCCGCCTGCCCCTGTTCCGCCGCCAACCGGTACCAATGCACCGCTTCGCCATAATCCTGCCGCAGGCCCTGGCCTTGTGCGTACATGACGCCCAGGTTGTAAGCGGCCTCCGCCTGCCCTTGTTCGGCCGCTTTCTGATACCACCGCGCCGCTGCGCCCTCATCGTGCAACACGCCTTGCCCGCCGGCATACATCTGCCCCAGGTTGAATGCCGCTTCTACATTTCCCTGTTCGGCCGCTTTCTGGTACCAGCGCGCGGCCGCCGCATAATCCTGCTCCACACCCTGGCCTCTGTCGTAAAGCACGCCGAGGTTGTATTCCGCTTCCGGCAAGTCGCGATGGTCCGCGGCGCGCCGGTACCACCGCGCGGCTTCCGCATAATTCTGCTCGACGCCCCGACCCGATGCGTACATCAACCCGAGGTTGTACTCCGCGTCGGCCATCCCTCTTTCCGCCGTGATCCGATACCAGCGCACCGCTTCCTGGTAATTGCGCGCCACGCCCTGGCCGTTGTCGTACATCACCCCAAGGTTGAATTGCGCCT
>DATGII010000266.1:0-35495 GCA_035295805.1 Bryobacteraceae bacterium
ACGGCTGGTCGAACGGCAGCCCGGTGTCGCGGAGCAGGTCGCGCAGGTAGCTCTCGGAAACCGGCGCCAGCCGCTCCAGCAGTTGCCGCCAAACCTCCCCGGTGATGGCCTCCGTCCGCTCTTCGGCGAGATACGCGCGCAATTGCTGTTTAATCGATTTACCGCTGGAGCCCACGGCGATACCTGGCGATCGCCGCCTGTTGCGCGGCAATGGTGTGCGAAAACTCGTGTCCTCCCGAGCCGTCCGGCCGCAACACGAAATACAGCGCCTCCGATTCCGCCGGCGCCAGCACCGCCCGCATCGCCTCGATCCCCGGATTGGTAATCGGTCCCGGTGGCAGGCCGTTGTGCCGGTAGGTGTTGTAAGCGTTGTCGCTATCCAGGTCGGATTTGTGGATCACTCCGCGGTATCGGCCGTCCAGCAGCGCCGCGTAGATCGTGGTCGGGTCGCAATCCAGCTTCATCCCGATCTTGAGCCGGTTTGCGAAAACCGCGGCGATCACCGGCCGTTCCGCCGGCAGCTTGCCTTCCTTTTCCACCAGCGATGCCAGCGTCACTGTCGCATGCGCAGTGGCGTTCGCGTTCAGGCCGCGCCAGACCTCGCGAAACTTTTGCGTCATCATCTGGCAAAGCTGCTCGGGCGTCGTGTGCCGCTTCAGCCGGTAGCTGCTCGGGAATAGATACCCTTCCAGAGACGGCGCTTCCGGGTCCAGGTCCCGAATCAGCCGGGGATTCCGCGCCGCCGCGATGAACTCCGCGGCTGGAAAGATCCCCATCCCTTCGACCAGCGCCCCGATGTCGAACATGTTCTTGCCTTCCGGCACCACCAGCTGGTAGTAGAAGATGTCCCCGCGGGCCAGCCGGTCGAATATTTCCAGCGGCGTGGCCGCCTTCTCAAAGCGGTACTCGCCGGCCTGCGGCTTACGGCCGTGCTCCATCAGGCGCGCCAGCCAGAAGTCCCAGCGGCTGCCGATCACGCCGGCGCCGGCCAGCATGCTGCCGATCGAGGCCGTCGCGGTGCCGTACGGTACTTCGACGAAAACCGGTTCGGAAAAACCGCGATAGGGCTGGTTTAGCCGGAAGATAGCATACCCGGCGATGCCAAAAGTCAGCACCACAAAAATTCCCGCCAGCCGCAAAATCTTCATAACGAATCCAGGTAACTTTGGAGCAAGATGACTGCCGAAAGCCGGTCAACCGCAGCGGCGCGTTTCTCCAGGCTGATCCCGCTTTCTTTCAGCACGCGGTGGGCCTGAACGGTGGTCAGCCGTTCATCCCAGAATCGTATCGGCAGACCCGTCCTTTTTTCCAGTGCTACCGCAAACTCATGTACCCACGCGGATTGCCGGCCCTCGCTGCCTCCCATGTTGACCGGATTGCCCAGCAAGATTAAGCCGACTTCACGTTCCCTGGCGAGTTGGGCCAAGGCTCCGAGGTCGTCTCGCTTCCGGGTGCGTTCCAGGTTGGGTAAGCCCTGGGCCGTAATACCGAGGGGGTCCGAGATTGCCAGGCCAATGCGTTTCCGGCCAAGGTCTAGGGCCAAAATGCGGGGCTTTCCAGCGCTCAAATCAATTTCATTATAGACGCCGTCATGCTACAGTTTTGAACAAGGGTCTTTTCGTACCGTGGCGACGGTCACCAAGCCTTTCAGCAGCACACACAAGGCCGTGCAGGATGCGCGGCGCCTCTCGCTGCCGCTCATTGCCGGCGGCGTGGTGATCGCGGCTTTGTACTTCGGGCGGATGCTGTTTATCACGTTTCTGGCCGCCGTAATCATCGCGTTCATTCTGGAACCTTTCGTGGCGCTGCTGGTGCGCGTGCGCCTGCCGCGGAGCCTGGCGGCGTTCGTGGTCTGCACGCTGGCGCTGCTGGGGCTGTATGTCGTCGGGATGGGCGCCTATTCGCAATTGGCCGACATTTACGACGAATTACCGCGGTACAGCCAACGCATCGGCGATATCGTCGATTCGGTTCAGCAGAAGCTTTCGCAGATGGAGGAGCGCACGTACCAGATGGTGGTGCCGGCGCGCCAGCGCCAGCAACAGCAGCAGGATGATCGCGCGCGCACGCAACAGGTCCAGGAGCAATCGAGGAAACGCCGCAAAACGGTCGAGCCGCCGCCTCCGTTGATTCCGCAGCCGCCCGCGATCCAGGAAGTGCGTATCCACGAGGACCGCACCGCGATCGCGGATTACCTCTACTCACGGCTGAATTCGTTTTACGAAATCCTGTTGATGGTCTCGTTTGTTCCGTTCCTGGTCTACTTCATGCTGAGCTGGCGCGATCACCTCAATCGCAGCTTTCTGCAATTCTTCCAGGGCGAGGGCCGGATGGTGGCCGCGCGCAGCCTGGAAGGCATCGCGGGCATGGTGCGCGCGTTTGTGGTGGGAAATTTTCTGCTCGGGATTCTGCTGGCCGTGCTGAGTTCGGCGATTTTCTGGGTAATCCGCCTGCCCTTTCCCCTGCTGGTTGGACCGCTCAGCGGATTCCTCAGCCTGGTTCCGTATATCGGTCTGCCGCTGGCCCTGGTCCCCCCGCTGTTCGCCGCCCTGGCCGTCAACCGCTTTCCCATATACGTTGCGGTCGTCGTGGGGGTGGCGCTGCTTCACCTGGTGGCGATGAACGTGTTCTATCCGAAGGTGGTCGGCTCGCGCGTTCACCTCAATCCACTGGTGGTAACGGTCTCGCTGATGCTCTGGGGATTTCTCTGGGACGCCCCCGGGCTTCTGCTCGCGATCCCCCTCACGGCCGGGCTGAAAGCCGTTTGCGACAACGTGCAGGGCTTGCGCGCATTTGGCAAATTTCTCGGCGACTAATCCCCGGCCCGAGCCACCTGATAGACTCAGGGTTCGAACCAATGGCAGCCGTTCCCGAATCGGCCAAGCTGTTCATGGCAGGTCTGATCGACCGCGCGCGGCGGCGCCGGCGAACGATCGTATTTCCCGAGGGATCCGATGCTCGCGTGCAGGAAGCCGCGGTCCGGCTGGCGCGCGACGGCGTGGTGAATCCCGTGTTGATCGGCGCCAAGCCGAAGAACCCAGCCGCGGGCCTCACCTTCGTCGATCCGGCGCACGCGCCGACGGCGGAAAAATATAGCGCGCTTTATTACGAGCGCCGCCGCTCGAAAGGGATCGCGCAAGTCGAAGCCGCGGAGATCGCACGCCGTCCGCTGTATTTCGCGGCTTTAATGGTCGCGGCGGGCGACGCCGATGGGAGCGTGGGCGGCGCGGCGAACACCACCGCGGAAACGGTACGCGCGGCGTTGCACTGTATCGGGCCCGATCCGCGGGTCCACTTGGTTTCGAGCGTTTTTGTGATGGCGCTGCAAGACCGCGCCCAAGGGCATAACGGCCTGATGGCGTTTGCGGATTGCGCCGTAGTGATTGATCCTAGCCCCGTCGAGCTGGCCGAGATCACAATCGCGACCGCTCACAGCGCGCGGATTTTGCTCGGCACGGAACCGGTGGTGGCGCTGCTGAGCTTTTCCACCAAGGGAAGCGGCAAGCATCCGCAGGTGGATGCGGTGGTAGAAGCGCTGCGCGTGGTGCGCGCGCGCGCGCCGGAGATTCTCGTAGATGGCGAACTGCAGGCCGATGCCGCGGTGTCGGATCTGGTCGGCAGATCCAAGGCGCCGGGCTCGCGGGTGGCCGGCCGCGCCAATACCTTAGTTTTCCCCAACCTGGTTTCGGCCAATATCGCTTACAAGCTGCTGGAGCGGCTGGGGGGGGCCGCCGCCATCGGTCCCTTTCTGCAGGGCCTGGCCAAGCCGGCCAATGATTTGTCGCGCGGCTGCTCCACCGAAGACATCTATAACGTCGCCGTGGTCACCGCCCTGCAGTCCGACTCCGCCTGATCATGTTGCCGTTCCGGCTGATCTATCATCCGCAGTACAACATGAACCTCGGCGCGCACGTGTTCCCTGCGCACAAGTACCGGCTGTTGCGGGACCGGATGCTGCGAACCGGTTTTGCGAGAGAAGAAGATTTTGTCGCGCCCGAGCCGGCGACCGATGACGACATTCTGTTGGTCCATGAGCCCGCGTGGGTGGACAAACTGCGTCATGGGACGCTGAGCTATCAGGAAATTTTGAAACTGGAGATTCCGTACTCGCAGCATACGGTGGAAGCGTTCTGGGCCTCCACCGGAGGCACGATTCTCGCCGCGCGTCACGCCATGGCTTGCGGGCTCGGCTTCAACATCGGAGGCGGCTTTCATCACGCCTTTGCCGGGCACGGCGAAGGCTTTTGCGCGGTAAACGACGTCGCGATTGCGATTCGGCGCTTGCAAAAGGACGGTGCCATCGCGCGCGCGATGATCGTCGACTGCGACGTGCACCATGGCAACGGCACCGCGGCCGTGTTCGCGGACGATCCGTCGGTCTTTACTCTCTCCATCCATCAGGCGAACAACTATCCCAGTGAAAAGCCGCTCTCGAAGCTGGATATCCATTTGCCGGATGGCACCGGCGATCGCGAGTATCTGGAAAGGTTGCAGAACGGGTTCTCGGCTGGCCTGGCGATGTTCCAACCGGAACTGCTGATGTACCTGGCCGGCGCGGATCCATTTTGCGAGGACCAACTCGGCGGCCTGTCGCTGACGTTTGAAGGACTGATGGCGAGGGATCGGCTGGTGCTCGGCCGCGCCGTGCGCGGCAAGATTCCGGTGGCCGTGGTGCTGGCCGGCGGTTATGCGATGAGCGTGGAGGATACGATCACGATCCATGCCAATACGGCGCGCATCGCGAAGGAAGTCGCGACTGAGTAACGCCGGCGGGTCAGGCCTTATCGCGGGCGATCGCGCCGATCGTGCCGCGTACCGCCGCGAGGTAATCGGCGGGCGCCAACAGGATCTGCGTTCCCCGTACGCCCGCCGAGACGGCGATCACATCAAATAATTCGAGCGTCTCATCGACAAACACCGGATAGTCCCGCTTGCAGGCCAGCGCGGTTACGCCGCCGCGGATATACCCGGTGAGCGGCTGCACTTCCTTGAGCGGCACGAGTTCGGTTTTGCGGTCGCCCGTCACGCGCGCCAGCGCTTTCTCATCCAGCTCCGTGTTGGCCGGCACGACGGCGAGACAGACTCCGTTCCGGTCGCCGCGCGCCACCAGGGTCTTGAACACCTGTTCCGGCGGCAGTCCGATTTTTCGTGCCACCGTTTCGGCGTCGAGCGCCTCAGGGTCGACCGTATAGTCCCGCAATTGGTAGCGCACTCCGAGCCGGTCCAGGGCGCGCACGGCGTTGGTTTTCACTGAAACCAGCGTAGCTCGGGGTGCGGTGAACGCGAACACTGCACGAGGCGAGTTTCCCGAGCATACTGGAAGGAGATGCCGGAACCAGAACCAGCAGCCGTCCCCGCCGCAGCCGTTGCCATTGTCCATGCCCGCGGACCGGAAGAATCGGTGCTGCTCATTCGGCGCGCCGAGCGCGAGAGTGATCCGTGGTCGGGCCATTGGTCTTTCCCGGGCGGGCGGCGCGATCCTGGAGACGCGGACTTGCTGGATACGGCGCTGCGCGAGCTGGACGAGGAGTGCGGAATCCGGCTCGAGCGGGCGCAGATGGAAGCAGCTTTGCCGCCCACCAATGCGGGGCGCCGTTTGGGCCGGGCCGTGCTCGTGGCGCCCTTTCTGTTTCGCGTGGATGGAATCCTGCCGACGACGCCGGATCCGCAGGAAGCGGCGGAAGCGCTGTGGATTCCGCTCGGCGTGCTTCGCGATCCGACCCGCCACGGCTTGCGTCCGGTGCCGCGGCTGCCTCGCGAAATGGCGTTTCCGGCGATCGAGCTCAATGGAACGCCGCTCTGGGGGTTCACTTACCGCGTGATGACGGAATGGCTCGGCCTGCATGCGCACCGTCCTTCGCCCGAAGAAGCGGGATTTGAATCCGCTTGTGTGTTGCTGAATTACCTGCTGGCGCGGGGGTTGAAGCTGGCGCACGAGTGGATTGACCAGGACGAAAGTCAGCGGCCGCTCCGGAAGGTGGCTGAAGTAGCCGGCCATATTCCGGTCGAAGAGGTGTTGGAACACTTTGCGGCGCCGCGAGCGGCTTTTCCCGCCATGCACCTTCTGGAGGTTCGGCCGCACCAGGTTCGCGTCGTAGGACTCGCGCAGGAGGAGTACCTGATCCGGGCGGTCTAAGCCGCTACCACTCGACGGGCTTGCCGGGCTCCAGCGCCCAAACCTCGGCGTTCGAACCCGCGAGCAGCTTTTTCAATTCGTCGGGCCGTCCGGTGAGCGGAGGAAAAGTGCCAAAGTGCATCGGGATCACTTTTTTGGGCTGGAGCAGCCGGCACGCCGCCGCGGCCTCGCGCGGGCTCATCGTGAACAGGTCGCCAATCGGCAGGAATGCCAGCTCCGGGTGGTAGAGCTGCTGGATGAGCTGCATATCGGAGAAGACGTTCGTGTCGCCCGCAAAGTAGAGCACGCGGCCATCGGCAAAGCGCATGACGAATCCGGCCGCCTCGCCGCCATAAATAATCTTGCCGTCATCGAGGATTCCGCAGCTATGGACGGCGTGAGTCATCGTCAAAGTGACATCGCCCAGCTTTTGAGAGCCGCCCTTATTCATGGGCCGTGTGTTTTTTACGCCTTTCGATTCCAGCCAGTGACAGGTCTCGTAGATCGCCGCCACTTCCGGATTGAATTTCGCTGCCAGCGGCACCGCGTCGTGAATGTGGTCGAAGTGGCCGTGTGTAATGCAGATCGTATCGACGCGCGGAAGTTCAAAGCCCGCGGGGTAAGCGGGGTTGCCGTCGGTCCAGGGATCCATCAAGACCACCTGACTCGAGGGCAATCGGAATCGGAAGGTGCCGTGTCCCAACCAAGTGATTTCCATACGAGCGATTCTATCCTGGATTCTCAGGTGCGATGACTTGCGGGCGCACTCCGCCGACAAACCCCTGTGAAGAAGGTCCCAGTAGTTTAATGGATCGCGAGGCTTATACTGTCTATAACCGCGGTATCGAAGACAATTTCATCACAATCCCCCAAACTTACTAGAAAGAGCCTCCGGTGGGATTGTAACAATTTGGGTTCTGCCCGGACAAAGTATGCGCTGCGAATTTCATTTCCGTTCTCAAAGATTGCGCGCAACGGCGCTTCCGCCCAGGCTGTTTTTGTCGGCATTTTCGCGGCTGCGGAACAGAACAAAATGGCCGGGTCATTCCAACCGCCGCGAGCCGTAAAAATTAAGTCACACTGACTGGAAATCAGCGCAATATCGCAGAAATTGAACCTTGACACTCGTCAATCGATATGGAATCATTCAGACTTCGTATTTAAAAATGAAGGAGGGAGAATGTCCCCCGCTCCCGGCCTGAGGTTCGCTCCGTACGAACGTCGGCAAAACAAGCGCTTCCCGATCACCGCTCAATCTCAGTACATCCTGGGTGGAAACCGAGCAAAGGCGACAACGTTAGACATCAGCAGTGGCGGCGTGTTCTTAAAAGCCGAGAAGAGTCTTCCGGTTGGCAAGCAGATCCAGGTTTTGATCGACTGGCCGGCTCTCCTCGACCAGCGCTGTCCGCTCCGGCTAGTCATTACCGGTAGAGTATTAAGGAGTGACTCGGCTGGAACCGCTGTAGGAATAATCCGGTACGAGTTCAGGATTCGCCCGAAGAGCGCCGCACCGTTCGCTGCCTGACTTACAATCTGCTCACTACCTATGTCCTCGCCGACAGTGCTGGTCTTGGATGGCGAGTTGGGTTTTGTTTTCGCCCTATCGATGGAGCTGAGCAAGCGGCATATCTCGGTCTTTCCGGCGCGAACGGCACGCGAAGCGCGCTCCACTATTACACGATTCCGGCTGCGGCCCGACACCCTGGTCGTTAACTGCAGCAGTCCGGGAGCGTGCGCGCTGGCGCAAGACTTGGCGACGCAACACAAGGGCATTCGGGTGGTCGCGATCACGTCGGCGCGCTTCCAGTGCAAGCAGTGCGCGGATCGAATTGCAGCCAGTTTACGCGATTCCGAAGACGCATCGCCGCTGGGAATTCCGCATTGCGCGGATATAATTGAAGCGCTGGTCAAGCAATCGCGCCAGGCAGGCGGCAGTTAGCCGACAAATCGGCCTGGTTGGCGGAACTCTCAGCTACAGCAAATCGGCCGTGCTGAAAAAGAACTGCAGCTCGGCCCGCGCGGTTTCGGGCGCGTCCGATCCATGGATGCAGTTGCGCTCGATATTGGCGGCGAAGCGCTTGCGGATGGTCCCGTCGGCGGCTTTGGCCGGGTCGGTGGCGCCCATCACCTCGCGCAGGCCGGCGATGGCGTTTTCGCGCTCGAGTGCCATGACGATAATGGGGCCCTCGGTCATGAACTTGACCAAACCTTCAAAGAAGGGCCGCGCCTGGTGCACCGCGTAAAAGCCGCGAGCTTGAGAGGCGGTCAGCCGTGTCATGCGCAGGGCCAGAATTTTGAATCCGGCCTTTTGAATCATGGCGAGAATCTCGCCGGCTTGCCCGGCAGCGACGGCATCGGGTTTAATTGCAGAAAACGTGCGTTCCACGCTCATAATCGAGTTTTAACTTTTTCTCCTAGTTCGGCCGGCGAGGCGCAGACGGTGATGCCGGCGTCTTGCATGGCCTGAATCTTGTCGGAAGCCTTGCCGGAGCCACCGGAAATGATCGCTCCCGCATGTCCCATTCGGCGGCCCGGCGGGGCAGTCTGGCCGGCGATAAAGCCGATTACCGGCTTCCTGACGTTCGCCTTCACATACGCAGCCGCGGTCTCTTCCGCGTTACCGCCAATTTCGCCAATCATAATGACGGCCTTGGTATCGGGATCCTCGTTAAATAACTGCAGCGCGTCGACGAAATTGGTGCCGATGATCGGGTCGCCGCCGATGCCGATACAGGTGGATTGGCCGATTCCCAGTCTGCTCAACTGGCCTACCGCCTCGTAAGTCAGGGTGCCCGAGCGGGAGACGACGCCGACGTTCCCTTCCTTGTGAATATGAGCCGGCATGATTCCGATCTTGCACTTGCCCGGCGAAATGATGCCGGGGCAATTGGGACCGATCAGGCGGGTCTTTTTGCCCTGGAGGAACTCCCAAGCCTTAACCATGTCGAGGGCCGGAATCCCCTCGGTAATGCAGACCACCAAGGCGAGGCCGGCATCCGCGGCTTCCATAATCGCATCGGCCGCGAAGGGCGGCGGAACGAAAATCACGGACGCATTGGCGCCGGTCTCTTTCACGGCCCGGGCCACGGTATCGAACACGGGCAGGTCCAGGTGCCGGCTGCCGCCCTTTCCGGGCGTGACTCCGCCCACCACCTTGGTTCCGTAGGCGATAGCCTGCTGCGCGTGGAAGGTGCCTTCTTTTCCGGTGAAGCCTTGAACGATCAGTCGGGTATTTCGGTCAGCCAGTACGCTCATCGGTTTCCTGCCAGCTTGACCACCTTTTCGGCGGCGTCGCGCATATCCTCTCCGACGGTAAAATTAAAGCCGGATTCGAGCAGAATCTTGCGTCCCTGCTCGACGTTGGTGCCTTCCATGCGCACGACGATCGGGACTTTGATGTTCAGGTCGCGGGCCGCCGCTACCACGCCGGTGGCCAGCGTGTCGCAGCGCAGAATGCCTCCGAAAATATTGATCAGCACCGCTTTCACATTTTTGTCCGAGAGCAGGATGCGGAACGCGTTTTTCACCTGCTCGGCATTGGCTCCGCCGCCGACATCCAGAAAGTTGGCGGGGCTGCCGCCCGCGTATTTAATGATGTCCATGGTGGCCATGGCGAGTCCGGCGCCGTTGACCATGCAGCCTACGGTGCCATCGAGCTTGATGTAGTTCAGGCTGTGCTTGGAGGCTTCCACTTCGAGCGGGTCTTCTTCGTTGATATCCCGCAGTTCGAGCAACTCTTTGTGGCGATACAGCGCGTTGTCGTCGAAGTTGATCTTCGCGTCGAGCGCGTAGACCTTGCCGTCATTGGTGAGGATGAACGGGTTGATTTCGGCAAGGGAAGCGTCAGTGGCGATATAGGCTTTGGCGAGCGCGGCCATGGCGGCCGATGCGGCGCTCACACTGGCGGCCGGGACGCCCATTCCGAAGGCGAGCTTTCGGCATTGATAGCCCGCCAGCCCGAGGCCCGGCTCGAATGCTTCTTTCAGAATCAAGTGAGGAGTCTTGGCGGCGACCTCTTCGATTTCCATGCCGCCGGCGGCGGAAGCCATGAAAACGGGCTTGCCTTGCACGCGATCGAGCACAATGCCTAGATACAGCTCGCGTTCAATGGGCAGCGTCTCTTCGACCAGGAGGCGCTGGACGACACGGCCTTCGGGGCCGGTCTGATGGGTGACCAGAGTCATGCCGAGCATTTTGCCGGCGATCGCCGCCGCATCGGCCGCGTCCTTCGCCACCTTGACGCCTCCGCCTTTGCCTCGTCCGCCGGCATGGATCTGCGCCTTTACGACGACGCTGCCGCCGATTTTCCTGGCGGCCACCTCCGCCTCTTGAACTGTAAATGCGACCTCCCCGCGGGGCACGGGCACGTGGTACTGAGCCAGGATGGCTTTTGCCTGATACTCGTGAATTTTCATGGAAAATCTGCTTGTGCTAGGATGACGGACAAGCCGAACGTTCCACTATAACATGTCCCTTCTCCCGTACCTTGAACGGGTGGCCGAGCGCGAAAATCTTTCATCAGCCGATGCGTTGGCGGCGATGGAAACCATTCTCTCGGGCCGGGCCAGCCAACCCCAGATCGCCGCTTTTCTGGTTGCGCTGCGCATGAAAGGGGAGACGGTGGATGAGCTGGTGGGCTTCGCGCGCGCCATGCGCCGTATGGCGCCCCCAGTCAATCTGAACCTTCCCGGCGAGAGGCTGCTCGATACCTGCGGCACCGGCGGTGACAGTTCCGGCACCTTCAACATTTCGACGGTCGCGGCATTGGTGGTTGCCGGCGCCGGTGTGCGCGTGGCCAAGCATGGCAATCGCTCGATTTCGAGCCAGTGCGGCAGCGCGGATCTGCTCGAGTCGATGGGAATCCGCGTGGCAGTCACCGCGGAACAGGCCGCGCGCGCCATCCACGAAATCGGGATCGGGTTTTTCTTCGCGCCGGCTATGCACACCGCTATGAAGCATGCGCATCCGGTGCGCCTCGAATTAAAGATGCGAACTGTCTTTAATTTATTGGGACCGCTGACCAACCCCGCAGGGGCCAGTGCACAAGTGGCGGGCGCGCCCTCACTGCGAGCCGCCGAGTTGATCGCAGGCGCCCTTGCCGCTTTGGAAATCGAGCACGGGTTCGTGGTTCACGGCTCTGACGGGTTGGACGAAATCACCACGACAGGGCCTTCTCTGATGTTCGAAATCCGCGCTGGGCGCGTCGAGAAGCGCAGCGTGCGTCCCGACGATTTCGGCGTGCCGGTCGCTTCGCCGGATGCGCTACGCGGCGGTGACAGAGAGAAGAATCGTGCGATTGCGCAGGAAGTTCTGAGCGGCAAGCCCGGCGCCGCGCGGGATATCGTGCTGGTGAACGCCAGCGCCGGCATCGTCGCCGCCGGGAAGGCATCTTCGTTTGTGGATGCGATGCGGCTGGCGGCCGATTCCATCGATAGCGGCGCGGCTTGCGCCAAAGCCGAGGCGCTGGCGCGATTCACGGCCGCGAACGAGTAACTACTGCTGCGAAAGTTGAAAGGCGACGGTCAGCGAACAGTTGGATGGCGCGAACCACTGCGACTGATAGATCGGCGATGCGACAGGATCGAAAATCAATCCTGCCGTGCTCGAATTGCCAAGATTTAGTATCGCTCCCGCTTTGACACCCGCGGCCGCCGCCACGTTTTGCGCCTGCGCTTGCGCATCTTTCAGCAGGTCGGCGTCCGGGCAGGTTTGGGACTGCGCCAGCTGCGCCGAAACCTGCGGCGTCGCCGCTGATAGGGACAGGGTCAGGGCCGATCCGGCCTTTGTGAGCGCCTGTTCCGCCGAGGATATCTGGGAAATGGTGTCCGCAAATTTCGCGAGCGGCGCGGCGAGCGTAAAATTCCATTGCAGCTGCGACTGCGGCTTTGGGGGTGCGGCGCCCTGCGCAAGGTAAATGGTCGAAGTATACAGGCCGGTGAAAGTGACGCCGGAAAGGCCCGCCTGCTGCAGCGCGGCAGTGACATCGTCCAAGCCCGATGACGGGCTGGACGTCACGCTCAGTGAGATTACAATCTGGTCTGGCTGTACCGAGAGAGGCCGCGTGGCGGTGATCGTGATTGAACCCGGTTCGGATTGCATCAGTTGCGTTCCCAACAGAAAGCGTACCGTCAGGGAGCAGGCGGTTGGAGCCGAGGGAGATGTCGCCGTGGTAAGCGACAGGATCATTCCGGGTGTCAGACCCGCGGCGTTGGTCAATTGTTGAGCCTGCGTGCGAGCGCTACTCACCAGATCGCTTAGTTTGCAGTTAGTGGTTTGCTGCGCCGAGACCGCCGTGCCTTGCACCGCGAAGGTCAGCGACAGCCCGCTATTGTTCTGCGGCAAGCCCTGGGCCAGAGCGGCGAAAGCAGCGGTGGTGTCTTTGAGCTTGGCGAGAGGCACCAGCGTTTGAAAGGTCCACTGGAAGGAAGGCTGGGGCGGCGTGGCGGTTCGGGCCGCCGGGAGAAGGGAAGTCAATCGCACAAAGTTCGCTGCTGTGATCCCGCTACCCTGCAACGCGGTCACAATATCGTTCAGGGCTTTGTCGCTGCCCGAGGCGACGGACACGTCAAAATACGCTTCGTCCGGCTGCAAAGCGGCACTTTCGGTAGCGGTCACCGTTACCGAGTTCGCGCTCACTTGCCCCAAGACGACCCCCGGTATCAGCAGGAACGCAGTTTGAGCCCAGCGGGGCATACGCGCTATAGAAGCTGAAACGAAACTGTCGTCGCGCATGTGACCCCCTGCGCATTCGGATAAACCGAAATTCCTCCGAGCAGAACACTCGCATAGCCTGCCCCGTTGATGACGGAGAAATTGCCCAACCGGTTGACGAATGCCGGCGTCGCCGCCACACCTCCGTTGCTCAGACTGAGAATGGCTCCGGCTGATACGCCCGCCGCCGTAGCCAGACTCTGTGCCTGTGCCCGCGCGTCTTTCACCAGATCCTGATCGGGGCACGAAGTGGAATTAACCAGGCCTGTCGAGACTTGCGTCACCAATTGTGTAGCAGTAAGGCTCAATGGCGGTGATGCTTTGGGCAGCGCCTGCTGCGCGGCGAGGAGCGCGGAAATGGTGTCCTTCCATTTGCTGACCGGCGCCGTAAAGGTGAAAGACCATTGCAGCTGATTTTGCGGCGCCTGGCCGTTCACCAAAAGTGGCTGGGTGGTGTAAAGGCTGTTCAGGACTACTCCGGAAATACCCGCCTGCTGCAGCGCGGCGGTGATGTCATCCACGCTGGTGTTTACGCCTGAAGTCACATTCAAACCAACCGAAATCTGGTCGGGCTGCAGAGTCAAAGTCCGCGACGCGGTGATCGTGATCGAATTCGGCAGGGGCGGCACCAGCACTGTTCCGATCGCGAATCGTACGGTCAGGTAGCACGGCGCAAGCGTCGAGGTCGAGAGCGCCAGGATCATCCCGGGCATCAGGCCGGCCGCGCTGGTCAATTGTTGGGCTTGGGTGCGCGCGTTCGCGATCAGGTCCGCGACGCTGCAGGTGGGTGTTTGCGACGAGGAAACCTGAGTGCCTTGCGCCGAGAACGTGAGCGAGAGACCGCTATTGTCAGCCGAAATCGACTGCGCCAGTGCGGCCAATGCGGCCGAAGTATCTTTGACCTTTGTGATGGCTATCGGCAGTTGAAAGTTCCACTCGAGTTGCGGTTGCGGCTTGGCCGTTTGCGAGATCGGCACAGGCGATGGGAAACCCAGCCAGGCGAAATTGCTTGCGTTGATTCCGACGCTCTGCACGGCAGCGACGATGTCGTCCAGGCCTTTGTCCGGGCCGGAGTTGACGGTCACGGCCAAGATCACCACATCGGGTTGCACGCTGGCGCTTTGCGTTGCGGTGACGGTGACGGAATTCGTGGCGATTTGACTGAGCAGCGGTTGTGCGATTAACAACCACGCGGTAAACCAGCCCACGCGAGACATATGGAAAGAGTATAACCCGCTCATGGGATAATGCGGGCCGGAGGGCTCGATGTTACAAGCCGTCTGGCCGGAACTGCCGCTCGCGCGGTGGAAAGATACGTACGCCACGCTTCATATGTGGACCCAGGTGGTCGGGAAGGTGCGGCTCGCTTTGAGCCCGCCGGTCAACCACTGGTGGCAGGTACCGCTTTACGTCAGCGCTCGGGGACTTTCGACCTCAACCATCCCATACGGCTCTCGCATCTTCGACATGGAGTTCGATTTTCTTCAGCACCGGCTGGTAATCCGGGTGAGCGACGGACAAGCCAAAACGATCGGCCTGTATCCGCGCTCGGTGGCCGACTTTTATCAGGAGTTCATGAAGACCCTGGCGGGGCTGGAAATCGAAGTCAAAATCTGGAAGATGCCGGTCGAGATTTCCGAACCGATCCCCTTCGACCGCGACGAGCAGCACGCCGCCTATGACGCCGACTATGTGAGCCGCTTCTGGCGCATACTGGTGCAGGCCGATTCGATTCTCAAGGAATTTCGCGGCCGCTATGCCGGTAAATGCAGCCCAGTACATTTCTTCTGGGGCAGTTTTGATTTGGCCGTCACGCGTTTTTCCGGCCGGCCTGCCCCGGAGCGCACCGGCGTCGACGCCATGACTCGCGAAGCTTATTCGCACGAGTGTTCGAGCGCCGGGTTTTGGCCGGGTGGCGGCGCTGTGGAAGGAGCCGCATTCTATTCGTACACCGTTCCCGAACCGGAAGGCTTCGCCGCTGCGCGCGTGGAACCTCCGTCGGCGTTTTACCATTCGGATCTTCACGAATTTATCGTGATGTATGACGACGTACGAACACTCGCAGCGCCGCGCGCCGCGCTGCTCCAATTTTTCGAAAGCACCTACCAGGCCGGTGCTACGCTGGGGCAGTGGGATCGCGCGGCTCTGGAACGGGGCGCCGCCGGTTAACGGAGGCAGAGATGGCCACAGCTCAATGCAGGCATTTGGATCAGATCCGGATTCGCGAGACGCCGAAACACGTTTGCGAGGATTGCGTCAAGACGGGCGATAGCTGGGTTCACCTGCGGCTCTGCCTGGAATGCGGGCATGTGGGCTGCTGCGACTCATCGAAGAACAAACATGCCACTAAACATTTCCACGCTACGCGCCACCCGCTCATTCGCTCGATTGAAGAGGGCGAGGGGTGGATCTGGTGCTACGTGGATAACCTGTCGCCGGGCGACATCGAGTAGGTTTGTTCCGCGGCATGCCGCGGGGCATCCGCTTATCCGATGCCTGAGTAGCGCTTGAAGATCTGCGGCAGGTTCTGCGAAAAGGCCGACCGCGCCATCACCATGTCGCAACCGGCGACCTGCGCGTTCTGCTTCAGCTCCGCCTGCACGTGAGACAGATATCCGATGAGGTTGATGCCCTTGGTTTCGGGCGAAGATTTCAGCTTCGAGATGAGCGCCAGCGGCTCCGCGCTGTCGAAATTGAGGTCGAAGATAATCAGCGCCGGCTTCTCATGATGAGCCTTCTCCAGCACCTGGCCGCCGTCTTTGACGAATTCCAGCGCCAGGCTGGCTCGTTTCGCTGCTTCAGTCAGCTTCACCGAGAAAAACAGATCGCTGACCACCGCCAGGATTCTTTTCGATCCCTGATTCTGCATACCGATGTAACTTATCGCTTCGCGAAATCCTTGATTCTGAGACTAGGAGGAGGGAAGCAATGATTCTACCATGGAACCTATGGATGTCCACTCTTACTCCCGGCCCGATCTGGTTCGGGTACGCCATCTCGATTTGGAATTCGACGTGCGCTTTGATCGAAAGATATTGGACGGCTCGGTCACCTTGCATTTCGATCCGGCCAGTCATCCCGAGCTCGTGCTGGACACCCGGGATCTGGAGATCGAAGCGGTGGAGAATGCCGCGGGATTCGAGTTGGGGGCGCGCGATCCGATCCTCGGCTCTCCGCTAACGATTCGATTGACACCCGGATGCACCTGGGTTCGCGTGAAGTATGCAACGACGCCCGGCGCTTCCGGCCTGCAGTGGCTCGATCCGCCGCAGACCGCAGGCAAGCAGCATGCGTTTTTGTACACGCAGTCGCAGGCGATCCACGCGCGCAGCTGGATTCCGCTGCAGGACAGTCCCGCGGTGCGCGTTACCTTTCAGGGCCGTGTCCGGACGCCACCCGGCTTGCAGGGCGTCATGGCGGCCGAGCGCGCCGGAGAACATTTCAAAATGCAGCGGCCGGTTCCCTCTTACCTGATCGCGCTCGCCGCCGGCGCCCTGGAATTTCGCGCTCTGGGGGAGCGTTCGGGCGTTTTTGCGGAGCCCGCTCTCGTCGATGCCGCGGCACGAGAGTTTGCCGACACCGAAGCCATGATCCGCGCCGTTGAGGAAATGTACGGGCCGTACCGCTGGGGACGCTACGACCTGCTCGTGCTTCCTCCCAGCTTTCCGTTCGGCGGCATGGAAAATCCGTGCCTGACCTTCGCCACTCCCACGATTCTCGCCGGCGATAAGAGCCTGGTCGCGCTGGTTGCCCACGAGTTGGCGCACTCGTGGTCGGGAAACCTGGTAACCAACGCCACCTGGAGCGATTTTTGGCTCAATGAAGGGTTCACCGTTTATCTCGAGCGGAGAATTCTGGAAAAAGTTTATGGGCGTGAGCGTGAGGAGATGGAAGCCGTCCTGGGGCGGCGGGAGCTCGACCGCGAAATGGCGTCTTTGCCGGAATCCGATCGCGTCCTGCACATCGAACTCACGGGCCGCGACCCCGACGACGGCTGCACGCTGGTCCCCTATGAAAAAGGCGCCCTTTTGTTGCGCACGATCGAGCGCGAAGCGGGCCGCGCCCGCTTCGATCAGTTCCTCCGCTCTTACTTCGAACATTTCGCGTTTCAGAGCATCACGACGGCCGATTTCCTGGATTACCTGCGCCGTGAGCTGCACACGAACGTGGCGTTGGATGAGTGGATCTTCCGCCCGGGCATCCCGCCCGGAGCCGCGGAGCCCGAGTCGGACGTTTTTCATCGCGTAGAGGCCGAGGCCAATCGATGGCGGCAAGGACGCGAAATCGATACCAGCGCCTGGAGCACTCAGCCGTGGCTGCATTTCCTGCGCACGCTGGCCAACCCCGATATGGAGCGTTTGGATCGCGAGTTTCATCTGAATGACTCCGGCAACTCAGAAATCCTCCATCAATGGCTGCTGATGGCCGTGCGCGCGGAGTATCGGCCGGCGTTGCCGCGGCTGGAGCAGTTCCTCGCTTCTGTCGGCCGCCGTAAGTTTCTCAAGCCGCTCTATACCGAGCTCATGAAGACGCCCGAGGGCCGCGAGCGCGCGCGCCGCATTTACGCGGCGGCACGCTCCGGCTATCATCCCATCGCGCAGGCCACACTCGATGCCATTGTCGGCGTGGGATAGACGAAGGGTGCCATACTGGCGTTTTGATGGCGAAAGTTCTCATTGCGGGGGGAGGATTGGCCGGGATGTCGGCAGCCGCCGCTTTGGGAGGAGCCGGCTTCGATGTGGAACTCTTCGAATCGCGTCCGTTCCTGGGCGGCCGCGCCACTTCCTATCCGGTGCCGGCCTCGCCCGATGAGCCGGCTGAAACCATCGACAACTGCCAGCACATTCTGCTTCGCTGCTGCGTCAACCTGCTCGATTTCTACGGGCGGCTGGGTATCCGCGACCGGATCCGGTTCTATCGCGAGTTCTATTTCATCGAACCGGACGGCCGCATTTCGGTTCTGCGGCGCGGCAAGCTGCCGGCGCCGTTCCATTTCACCGGCTCATTTCTAAGAATGGCCTGCCTTAGCGGAGCGGACAAGGCCTGTATCGCGCGCGCGCTGGCCGCGCTGCGGCGCGAGCGCACGCGTCGTACGGATCTGGACCGCATCAGTATGCTCGATTGGCTGCTGCAAAAGCGCCAAACGCCCCGCGCCATTGATCGCTTCTGGCGGCAGGTGTTGGTGAGCGCGGTCAATGAGGACCTCGAACACATGGCTGCCTGCCACGGCTTTCAAGTCTTCTGGCTCGGATTTCTCTCGCGCGCGGATTCGTACGAAATGGGCGTGCCTTCGGTGCCGCTCGCGGCCCTCTACGCGGCCGAAGCCTGGCAGCGGATCGGCTCGGTTCGGATCGAGACGCGTTGCCCGGTGGAACGAATCACCGCCGAGGGCTTCACCATCGGGGGCCGGGTGCATGCGGCGGAATACTATATTTGCGCGCTGCCATTCGAACGGCTGGAAGCGGTCGGGCTTGCCTCCCCTCCGTTGACGCATTCGCCGATTACGGGCATACATCTTTGGTTCGATCGCGAGATTACCACCTTGCCGCACGCCACGCTTCTGGACCGCACCGTCCAATGGATGTTCAACAAAGATGGCGGCCGCTATTTGCAGTTAGTGGTGAGCGCTTCGCGGGATCTGACGAATCTGTCGCGAAACGAAATCGTGGAGATTGCCGTCGGAGACCTGCGGCTGTTTTTCCCGCGAGTGCGTGAAGCGTGCCTCCTCAAGGCGCATGTGGTCAAGGAGCAGCGCGCCACATTTTCGGGAGCGCCGGAGACGGAGTGCCTGCGTCCGCAGCCGGCGTCCGCGCTGCGCAACGTTTTTCTTGCAGGAGACTGGACGCGAACGGGTTGGCCCGCCACCATGGAGGGTGCGGTCCGCAGCGGCTACCGGGCCGCCGAAGCGATTGCCTCCGCGGCGGGCAGGCCGGCGCGCTTCCTGTTGCCCGACTTGGACTGACGCTATTGCGGAGTCTTTTTCACCAGCCGAATTTCAAAAAGCTTGGGCCAGAGCTTTCCGGTGACAAACAGCCGGTCGCCAACTGCGTCGTAGGCGATTCCATTCAGCACATCGACCTGTTGGACCCGGTCCGCGCGGCTCAAAATGCCGGTCAGATCGATCCAGCCGACGACGTTTCCGGAATCCGGGTCAATGCGCGCGATCCGGTCGGTCTGGTAAACGTTGGCGAAGATTTCACCTTTGACCCATTCAAGCTCGTTCAGCTCTTTCACGGGAGTGCCTTGATTGGTCACCGTGATGCGGCCGAGTTCGCGAAGGCTCTCCGGATCCCAAAAGCGTAATTGAGGCGTGCCATCGCTCATGATGATCCGCTTGCCGTCGTGGGTGAGCCCCCATCCTTCTCCGGGATAGCGAAACTGGCTCTTCGGGTCGAATGTGTTTAAATCGTAAACAAAGCCGGTCTGCGATTGCCAGGAGATTTCGATGAGGCGGTCCTTCCAGTTGACGATACCCTCGCCGAAATATTGTTCCGGCACATCGCGTTTTTGGAGCACTTCGCCGGTTTCGAGTTTGACCTTGCGAATCGAGGAGCGGCCATACAAGCCCGTCCCCTCGTAGAGCAATCCGCCCAGATAAAACAACCCCTGTGTATAAGCGGAGGGGTCGTGCGGATAGGTGTGGACGATCTCGTATCCGTATTCCGGCACCCCATCGGCTTGCGAAACAGAGCCGCAGGAACACGCCAATAAAAAGAAGACGACAACCACCAGAATTCGCATAACGGTTAATGTTCAGCGTACCGCGAAATTCTGTTTCACGTGGCACAAGCCGCTTCTTCATGGTCATCTTGATGAAAACCGGAACGACTGATAACTTCGGATAACACTTGTTGACTTGACATAGAGTATGATTTTCGTCTTCACCACTAACAACTATTCAGGCCCGATCCAAACGTGATACAAGTTCTAGTACGTTGAATGGCGTGACCGGCGGGTCACGAGACCAGGTAAGGTTTCCGATTCGACAGGAGAAAACGAACCTCAATTCAAGGAGCAGATCAATGAACTTCGTGAGAACGTTTTGGCAGGAAGAGCAAGGGCAGGACTTGATCGAATACACGTTGTTAATGGCTTTCGTGGCTTTGGCTTCGGCGGCCCTGTTTATCGGCGCGGGTGGCAGCATCAAAGGCATCTGGACGGTAACCAACAGCCAGCTGGCCGCTGCCAGCACATCAGCCAGCTAGCAGCCTCGTCGCTTATCAACTTGGGGCGGTATGCCGCATCTCACGACTAGCCGCCCTTTTATTTTTCCAGGCATCTGAGATCCTCCCCAGCCCTTCCGACTCCCGGTTCCTTCCTCCAGCTAACTCAGTAGTGTTCTTATGGTTGTGTGCAGATTCCGGTACGAGCGCGATAACTTCCGATACTATGTGTCTTTCTCACCTGTAGGTACTGGTCTCGGTGAAAATAACATGGTAAAAAAGCTTGAACGTGACATAGGTCGGAGTTGGGTAGAACACCAAGTCCAATGACAAACAACCACCAAGGAGCGATCACGATGGCGTATTTAAGAAACTTTTGGCAAGAAGAGCAAGGGCAGGACCTGATTGAGTATACCCTATTGATGGCGTTTGTTGCCCTGGCTTCGGCCGCGCTTTTCCTCGGAGCGGGCACGAGCATCAAAGGTATCTGGACAGTCACCAACAGCCAGCTTGCGGCGGCGAGCACTTCAGCCAGCTAGCAGGTCAGGTTCAGATTCAGCGGTGAACCCTCACTACGAAGGCGGCTGCACTGCCACTTCCAAACGGCCGCCTTTTTTAACCTCACAAGAATTGCTTCCAACTGCTCCGATGGCGGTCTATTCGCGCGTCGTCGCGCCGAACGTCTGACGCTCGAGATGGGACAGGTGGTCGCGCGCGATCGGGAAATCCGGGAAGTACTTGAGTGCCGCCCGGAAATGCTCCACGGCGGCCGCAGTATTACCGTTTCGCTCAAGAGCGAGGGCGTATCCGGCCTGCGCGATATAGTATTCCGGTGCGATGCGGACGGCCTCTGAATAGTGGGGCAGCGCTCCGGCGAAATTTCCTTCTTCTTCTAGCCCTGCCGCCAACTGGCGCTCGGCGATTGCGTTGTTTCTGGTAACCTGCGCGCTGTGCGCGAACAAAGTAACGCTGTTCCGCCATACGGCGACTTGTTGTCGCGAAATAATTGCGCCACCGAGCAGCAGGCACGCGTAGACGACGGCGGCGACTGCACGGCGCTTCTCGAAGATTTCGGCTGCGCCCCACACCGCCGCTATGCCCAGCCCGAGGCCCGGAAGATAGAGGAAGCGGTCGGCCATTGATTGAGCTCCGGCCTGGACCACTCCGATAACCGGAACGAGGCCGACTACAAACCAACACCACCCCACGAACAAGTAAGTCCGCTCGCGCCCCCACCAGACCATGACAAACGTGAGCACGGCCAGCAAAAAGGCCGCGGCTATTGCCTGCCACGAAGGAATGTCCGCACGGTACGGATACGGCAAGGCCAGGTTGTGAGGCCAGAAACTGAGCTCGAGGTAAGTGGTATAAGAAACCAGGGCGTTGGCGATTCGATGGGGAAGCGGAATCGCCGCTCCGACGTTCACCGTGCCGAGCCGCTGCAACCCCACATAGGTTACGAACATAGAAGCCGCGATCACGGGAACCATTGGCAATTTTTCGGCGATCGCCCGCCGGCGCAAAGGCCAGGTATCGAGTAACAACAGGAGCAAGGGCGCGGTAACCAGGGTTGGCTTCGACATGAGGCCGAGAACCAGCGACGCGAGGACCGCCAGGTACCGCCCCATTCCCGGCCGCTCCGCATGCCATTGATAGGCCCATAAGAGCACCAGAAACCAGAAGCCCGCCAGCAGATCGTTGCGTTCCGAGACCCACGCTACGGACTCCACTCGCAGCGGATGTACGGCGAACAGGCCGGCGAGAGCGGCGCTTCTCCAGAACGCTCCGGTCATGCGGCGAAAGACGAGAAACACCATCACGGAATTGAGGGTGTGGAGCAGCAGATTATGAAGGTGATGCCACCCCGCGCGCAATCCGAAGAATTGACAGTCGAACATGTGAGAAAACCACGTCAACGGCTGCCAATAAAAGTCATCGATGGTGCGGAAGGCCCAGATGAGCCCCGCGCGCGTCAACCCCGTTCGCACCCACGGGTTCTCGTAAACGTATGCGTTGTCGTCGAAGTTAATGAACGAGTGCCGGACGACGGCGCCAAACACCATCAAACATGCGATGATCAGGCCCGCGGTGACGGTCCAGGTGGTCTTGTGATTGGCGCGATCGGGCAATAGCCATAGGGTAGGCCGGCGGAAGGCGTGTTCGCCATGCTGACGTCGGTTAACAAAGGCTACCGGGCGCCCGATTTAGAAAGGGAAATCTTTATTCGATGCCTGCTGGAAGACACCTGCGTTTGCGAGGTAGCGATACGGATTGACGGGAGCTCCCCCGATTCTTACCTCATAGTGCAAATGAGGCGCGGTCACCCGCCCGGAGCTTCCCACCGCACCCAACACTTCCCCGCGCCGGAGGCCTTGGCCTGCATAAGTGAAGAACCGGGAGAGATGCGCGTAGTAGGTTTCGACGCCTCCGCCGTGATCGACAATCACCAGGCGGCCGTAGCCATTGCTCCAGTCGGAAAATGTTACAACGCCGTCGGCGGTGGCGTGGACAGGCGTACCGGCCGGTGCACTGATATCGACGCCCTTATGGAACTCGCCTTCACCCGAGAACGGATCATCCCGCTCACCGAATGGGCCCATCAGCCGGCCGTTTACCGGCCACAAACTTGGCTGCGCGACACTCCGCATCCGCCGCCGGCTCTCCAAGGCAACGGAGTTGACGTTTCGCAGGAAGTTGTAATCCTGGATGGTCTCGGCAAAGCTTGGCACCAACTTGCCCTCGGCGGAAATATCAGCCGGGCCGTCGAGCTTCTGCTTGATTCCGTACGCTAATGAGACTTCGCGAGCATAGATTTGTAAGCTGGCGAGCTGTTCATTGGTCTGCGTGACCAGTTTCTGGAGATTTTGATACCTTGTGCGCAGCCCGTCGGCTTCATTTTTGAGAGCGTTGTAATTGGCGACTTTCCACGCCATGCGCGCGTAGCTTGCGACGAATCCAAAAACGGAAAAACTACCCACCAGAGCCAGGGCAATAATTACGTACACCGCCTGATGGGGAATGTGGACACGCCGCAGCCGCCCATGCAGAGAATGCGCCAGCACGACGACGAAATATTCCTGCTTCATTGAGTCTCCCAGCCTCTGTCCGAATCAATCGCAACTCGGCTGCCATGTAGCTGGACCGGCCTGATAAAACGCCACGAACTGTAGACTGTAACAATTTGGCGGTTGCCTGTCAACCGTATAAATCGTTGCAAGCGATTGATAGAATTGATACTATCTGTCGATAACAGTGTCTCGCCGCATTCCCGGGAAGTTCTTTTTGCAAAATCTCGCCGAAAAGCGTGGGCTACTGTACCAGCTCGTACGCCGCGATTTCGAGCAGCGGTTCGTCGGTTCCGTGATCGGCTGGGTTTGGGGGCTGATCCATCCGCTGGTCCTGCTGGTGAGTTGGTGGTTCGTATTCCAGGTCTGCCTGAACCAGACGCTGCCCCCGACCGAGGTCACGCAGAATTACCCTTTGTTTCTGTTCGCCGGGATGCTGCCTTGGCTGCTCTTCAGCGACACGGTCCAGCGGTCGGCCGCCAGCCTGCTCGAGCAGGCCAACCTGATCACGAAGACGGTTTTTCCCGCCGAGATGATTCCGATTTCCGTTTTTCTTTCCACGCTGATGAGCCACTTACTCGCTTTGGCGCTGATGGTGGGAGCGGCCGCGATCGTGTTGAATCACGTTAGCGTCTTTCTCCTGCTGCTGCCCGTATATATGCTCGTAATCGGGCTACTGGCCGTCGGAGTGGGTTGGATCGTCGCGAGCTTGCACGTGTTTCTACGCGACACAGCTCAGATCATGAGCGTAGTGCTGACGTTCTGGTTCTGGCTCACGCCGATTCTGATTCCCGAGCGTAGTTTTCCCTCCTGGGCACATTTCCTTCTGGTCTTCAATCCACTGTTGTATTCGGTGCGCGCGTACCGCGGTCTGCTGCTCGGCTCGCGCGTGCCGGATCTCCGGGATTTATTGATCGCCGCTGCGTATGGATCCGCCGCGTTTGTGGTCGGCGGATTGTTCTTCCGTCACATGAAGCGTGGCTTCGCCGACGTTTTGTAAGGGTGGGCGGAATCCGCATCCACGCCGGTTCCGGTCAGTTGAAGAGGACGAGGCCGGGGGGCCGGACAAGCACAACGGCAGTGTACAATCGAATCATTCTCCGGCAGCCGAATTCTTCCAAGCGCTAGCTGGCCGAGGTGCTGGCTGCGGCTAACTGACTGTTGCTCACACCCCAGACACCCCTGATGCTGCCACCCTCGCCGAGGAAGAGCGCTGCGGAGGCCAGGCAAACGAATGAGACTAACAGAGTGTACTCGATCAAATCCTGTCCGTCTTGATCATTCCAAAGATTGCGCATCAACTCGGTCATCAGTGCCTCCTCCCTAATTAAAACCGATTCTGTGCCGAATGGCAATCAATTCCGGAGCGAGTTAGCAAAAAAATCCCATTATTTTCATATGGATATATGAGCTATGGTATCTAATCGCAGTATGCGACTTATGCGGTATAATAACTGAAGTTACCTGCTTTCCAAGACACCGGTAAATGCCGCTCCAACCGATGAATCCGGGAAGCGTGGGAAATAGGGGAGAGAAATCGGAGCGCACCGCTCGGCCCGTGCCGACCCCCGTTATGACCCTCGTTTGTAAACGGGGTGGGCGTCCTCCGAGCGCCTTTAGGCTTCTCCCTTGCGAGATCCACAGGCAATCCCGCCAGGAGCTTGCACACCAGCGCGTTGTAAATCGAGTCGGACTCCCTATTTTGATAGTGTTAGGATCAAAATAGGTGGACCGGCACTGCATTGCAGACGCGCTCCTTGGGTCATTCTACTGCAACGGGCTGCGTTATTCAATGAGCTTTGGCTGCGAAAACAGAAAATGATCGAAGTAGTAGTGCATCAGCAAGACACTGAGTACGACGACGAAATAGCTTTGATCGGCGGCCAGTGAAGTCAGTCCACGTACAATCAGCGTGAGCAGCACCAAAACTCCGGTAGCGGCCAGAAAACAAAGGTAGTACAGGGCCATACTGTCCCGCCGGATCAGAGTGCGGACAAAGCCGCTGGCCACCTCGCCCCGCTGCTCGCGGAGACGGTTGATGAGCCAGAGCAGGAACAGATATTGAAACGAATGCCAGGTGTTGTAGCCTTGAAAGAGCACGTCGAGATTCGATCCCATGGGCAGACAGAACGAAACCACGGTCGTAATTCCGATCAGCAAAGTTTTTGGCATGCTGGCGCGATGTTCCCGGAATTCCACCGCGGTTTTGTAAATCCAGCCGGTCAGAAATATCGCAAAAACCAGCCCCATCAGAATCGGTAAATGAAGGCCCTGGACCCAGTCGGGGTAGGGAAGCAGCACCCCCCCTACTTTGAACTGCCGTAGCGAGAGTTTGTACAGCCCGATCGGATACAAGCCCGTCAGGATGAGGCCATAGTCGAGCGCGCGGGACCACTTGGATTCGGCGAAGCCGCTGCGCGCGCGATAGCAATCCGTAAGATAGAGGATCTGATGGAGGACGTGCAGCGATGCCCACGTAAAAAAGAAGGTGATGAGCAACGTGTATTGTTTGACGCCGAGATACACGACTCCGACCGGCAGAAGAAACGCCAGCTTCGCGTACCACGGGTGCCGCGCACGGAAGCGTCCATCCAAAAAAGTGTAAGTGATCGTGGAAAACAGGTGCGGGCCGCCGATCAACGCCGCGACGGTGATGTTGATGGCGTCGATAGTTTGCTGCGGCTGCAGCCATCCGGATACCTGGGCAAGCCAAGCGGCCAGGAACGGCAGAGGAACCAGAACGGCGCTGCCAATCAGCAGTGTGAGGTCCCAGGAGGGCTTGTAGATCCAACCCGGCTTGCGTCCGGGAACCAGCACGGGGGCGACGGCGAATGCGGACATAGCGAGCATCATACGCCAGAACGCGCCTGAATTCATCCGGCCCGGGCTACATTTACAACTACAACCGGCGGTACGGCACGATCAGGTATTTTCTGGATTCGCGAGCCGCTTCTGCTTCCGGTGCGAACGCGATAGAGCGACGGTAGGCACTCAGCGCCTCGGCCCGGCGCTCGGTCATGTCGTAAATTTGTCCGATCCGCAGGTACGCATACGCCCCGGTATTCAAATCCACTTCCTCAGGCGAGGCGACTACTTTTGTCAGATTTTCCAAGGCGTGCGGCAGATCACGATACCAGAATTGAATCGTCCCTTCCTGGTAATAAATCTTCTCCCACGCCAGCCGCTCCAAACCCGGCGCCTGACTGTTCTTCAGGCGCTTTAGATCCTCGATGGCCGCCAGCGCCTTCGTGCCGTCGCCCGCGACGCTGTACATTTGCGAAAGCTCCATGCGCAACAAAAAGTTGCGCGGGAAGCGGCGAATCAGATCGGTGAGCAACGGGACCGCGTCCAGAGGACGGTTTTCCCGCCGGTACAGGGCGCACAGAAAGATCTCGGCATCTACCCGGTTCTGCCGGCCGTTCCGCGCGACATTCTGGATCGTCCGAATACCCTTCTCCTTGTCCCCGCGTATGCCGGCCAGAAAGCCTACCATGCGATACACCACCGGCAGGCTGCCCACGATGTAGTCGTGTAAGCCCTGCACGAGTTGCGCATCGACATTGCCCGGCTCGAGTTGCAGGATTCTGTTGTGCTGCCGCCGGGCCGCGGTCGCGTCGCTGAGCGAATCGTGCCACGCCTTCCTGACCACCCAGTTATAGTTGGCGCGAAGACCGTATGCAATTCCCAATGCGTTGAGCGCGCTGGTATCGTTCGCATTCTTGTTAAGACGGGCTTGCGCGAGTGACATGGCCGTGGCGACTTCACCCAGGAATTCCCGTTCGGTTGCGGCCGTGGGATTCAACCTGGGACGCCGCAGAAACGAGTTGTCGCCGGAAACCAGCTCGCTTTCGAGCGCGCCATCTCGAAACATTTCCCGGAACACCAACGCCTCGGCCACATGGTTGTGCAGGTCCGGCAACTCGGGATGCTGCACGATCGCTTGCTGGAAATCGCGGAGCGCTTCGTCGTATTCCAAATTGTAGAAGTGGTCAAAGCCGCGCTCGACCAGGTCCTGGGCGGCCAGCGGCGCTGCCAGCAACGCCACCAGCAATAACGGTAAGGGGGTCCGCATCGCTATCCCAATTGCTCCAACGCCCAGCGGGCATGTTCCCGCACCACCGGATCCGGGGAAGCCGCCAACCGCCCGAGGGGTGCGCGAAACACTTCCTGCTTACGGCTTCCCATCGCCACGGCGACATTTCGCAAGAAGCCAGAGTAGCGCGCCCGTGTGACGGGCGTTCCGCGGAACATCCCCCGAAATTCGTCTTCCGTAATCGCGGCCAGTCTTTCCAAAGGCGGCGCGAACTGGCGCGCCTGAAACGACGGGTCGGCCGTAACCGGAGCACGCCGGTTCCACGGGCAAACGTCCTGGCAGATGTCGCATCCGAACACGTGATGTCCGGTATAGCGGCGCTGCTCTTCCGGAACCGGCCCGCGCAGCTCAATCGTGAAGTACGAGATGCACAACCGCGCGTCCAGCACGGATCCGTTCTCGCCGGGAATCAGCGCCCGGGTCGGACATGCGTCGATGCACCGCGTACAGGTTCCGCACCGGTCCGGCGGTGGTGTGTCGGGCTCGATCTCGAGCGAGATCAGCAGCTCTCCCAGAAAGAACCATGACCCGCTCTGCTGGTTGATGAGGCACGTGTTCTTCCCGATCCAGCCCAGCCCGGCGCGTCGGGCGTACGAACGTTCGAGCAAGGGCGCGGTATCCACCAGGATTCGCGCGTCGAAATGGCCGAACCGCTCGCGCAGCATGAGCTCCAGACGCGACAAGCCGCGGCGCAGAACAAGGTGGTAGTCATCGCCCCATGCATACCGGGAAATCCAGGCGCGTTCGCCGGCGGTGAAGTGCATTGAGTAGGGCCACGGCGCGTTATAGAGCTTGCCTACGCAGATCACGGACTGCGCCGACGGCAACAATTGGCGCGGATCGTCCCGCAGCGCCGCCCGGTGGTCCGTTAAATAGCCCATGGCGCCGGCGAACCCGGCCGACACCCAATCATGAAACCTGTGCCGGTCGTCCAGCGGTTCGGCGCGAGCTACACCGGCAATCTCAAAGCCGCATTGCCGGGCGAGTTGGCGAACCTCCCGGCCGGTCAAATCTCCAACCCCACCGACCGCATGAGCTCCAGGGCATTGCTCTTGCTAACCACACCTTCATGCATGACGTAGTCGAAGCGCATCTGCCCGTCCTCCAGATGATCTTCGAAGTGAACATTGGCTGCCCGGTGCCCCAAAGCCTCGGCGATATCGGCCAGCGCCAGATCATGGGTCGTGATCAGCCCCATGGCGCCCCGGTTGACCAGCCCGCGCACCAGCGCTTGCGCGCCAATCCGCCGGTCGTGCGAATTGGTGCCATGCAGAAATTCATCGATCAAGAAGAGCACGGGGAGGCCGCCCGCAGTCTGGTGCAGGATCTGGCGGATTCGCAGGATCTCGGCGTAGAATCGCGACACGCCGTTCTGCAACGAATCGGTCACGTGAATCGACGCCCCGACTGTCAGCGGCGATAAGGTCAGACGGCGCGCCCGCACCGGGGCTCCCGCCTGCGCGAGCACCGCGTTCACCCCGATTGTGCGCAGGAGTGTCGTCTTGCCGGACATGTTCGAACCGCTGACCACCAGCAGCCGCAACTCACCTCCGAGGCGCACGTCATTGCGCACCACCCGGGCTTCATTAAGAAGCGGATGCCCCAGGCCCTCGGCCGCAAACCAGGGCGACTCGGCGGTGAATTCCGGAAAAGGATCATCGGGATGTTCGAAGGCGTGGCTCGCCAGCGAGCACAGGGCTTCCATTTCACCTAAAGCCACCAGCCAGCGCCGCACCGAGGGGCCGGAGTGCCGCCGCCACTCTTCTACTTTCACGGCCAGGTGCGGCGTCCAGAGAACGAAAAATTCGGCGAAGCGGACAAAGAGATTGTCGCGCGAATCCAGATATTCCATCAGACGTTGCAAACGCGCCAGCCGCTTTGAAGGCGGATCGCCCGCGGTTTCGAGCGATTGCCGGAGCCGTGTCAGCAAGGGCGAGCCGAACATCTCCCGCTCGATGCGCTCGAGCACTCCAGAAACCAGACGCAATTCGTGCGCGGCTTCTTCGACTGCCGCTACAACCGGCGCCACACGTTTGCCGATGCGCTGCAAAAACACCAGGTTGGCGAGCAGCGCGAGCAGAAAGAAGTCCCGCAGGATTACGGCGGTTCTTTCCGGCAGGCCCGCGAACACCGATGTCAGCAGGGCTGCTACGGCAGCGATTCCCAGAACGGTAAATGCCCAGATCGCCGGGCGCAGCCGGCTCTGTAGCAAGCGCGGCTGTTCTCCCCACGCGGCCAGCGACACCGGATCCACTCCCGTGCGCCCCTCCTCGGCCAGCACCGCGAGGGCTTCCCGCAAATCGACGCGGCTCCGGAGTTCGTCCACGGCCTGCTGCCGCTCCCGCACCGTCTCCGGATCGGCCGGCCGGAGGAGCCAGCCCGCGAGCGTCTCTTCGCCGATGTGCGTCCGCGCGGTGCACAGCAATTCAAACAGCGAACCTTTCCCGAAAATGTCGAGGTCCTGCGCGTAAAGATGCTCGGCATCCAGGTAAGCGGCGCCGGATTCGCCCCGGCCCGCCCAATTTCCGTCCAGCCGCTCCAGCGATCGTTCGAAGAACCGCACCGCGCGCCGCCGCAGTTCCAGCACACCGAGCAGTTTCTCGTGGATCACGATCGTCGCAAAAAATGCCAGGATCGGTATCGCCACCCAGGCAACGGATACGGCGTGCGTCTCCAGCGAAATCCATACCACCGCCAGCCCGGCCAGCACGATTCCCAGGCGCAGATACCCGAGCGCGACGTGCCGTTGTTCCCGCACCGCCACTTCGCGGCGCCGTTCGTCCAGAAGCTGGGTGTAGATTTCGCGGGGTTTTTCCATTGACACTACTCTTATTGTCCGGTAACGCCGGTGGTCCTGCCACCCGCCCGGGATCATAGATCATACGCCCTCCCCGCGCCGGATTCCTGTCCAGGTGTTACAGTGGAGTCGTGCCAAACGGATACCTTGCGATATTCGTCTTCCTGGCTCTGGCAACCTTGTTTCCGGTAGCCACCATCCTGGTGGCGAAACTGGTTCGGCCGTCGGCGCCGTTCCTGCAAAAGCTGGAGGCCTACGAGTGCGGCATCAAGGCGGCGTCCGATTCCCGCGGGCGCTACACGGTGCGTTTCTACATCATTGCCATTCTGTTTGTGATCTTCGATGTGGAAACCATTTTCCTGTTCCCCTGGGCCGTGCGGTATCACTCGTTCGGCTGGTTTGGCGTCGCCGAAATCGCCGTTTTTCTGGCCATCCTGGTGGTGGGCTACATTTGGGCGTTGCGGAAGGGCGCCTTCGAGTGGGTGTGAGCCCGCGGCTCGTAATACCATAAAAGTTACAACGTGAAACCTTCGACCCCCTGGCCTCAGGTCTACCTGTGCGTTTCTCTGACCACGATGGCCGCGCTGCTTCTCGAACTATCTCTGACCCGCATCTTCTCGGTGGTCTTTTATTACCACTTCGCGTTCCTGGCCATCTCCATTGCATTGTTCGGCATGGGGGTGGGCGGCGTGTTTTCGTATGTGGTCGCGGGCTGGAAGATGCCGCTGTTCGTCCGCCTTGGGCGCCTGAGCGCCCTGGCGAGCGTGTTGGTGGTCGTCGCCCTGGCTGTCGTACTCGCCGAAACGAAAGACCCCAGCGGTTGGGACCTGGGCCTGGTTTACTTTGCCGCGGCCTTGCCGTTTTTTGTCGCCGGAACCATCGTGTCACTGGCGATTTCGAAAACGATCGAGCGCGTCCACCGCGTCTATTTCTTTGATCTGCTGGGCGCCGCCGGCGGATGCCTGGTCCTGCTCCCATTACTGAATCTTCCGCAGGGCGGATTGAGCACGGTGCTTGCCGCCGCCATTCTCTTTGCCGTCGCCGCCGCCATCTGGCACAGCATCGATGGCGCGGTAACCGGACGGGCAGGCAGCGTGGCGCTGGCTCTGATCCTGGTCGCGTTCCTGACGTTCAATACCCGGTATCATTTCCTGGCCATTCGCTACGCCAAGAACCAGAAGATCGAAAACGAATCCTTCGAGCGGTGGAACAGCTTTTCGCGTATCGCGATTGCGCCGGAAAGAGGTTCGGGGACTCCCACCATCTTTATCGATGCCGACGCCTCCACCGCGATCGCCAGTTTCGATTTCGATCACCTCACCGCGCATCAGCGGCATGACCTGCTCGAACAAGGCCCGGCACTGCCCTACGCCGTGCGGCCCGGCGCGCGCACCCTGATTATCGGCCCCGGCGGCGGCTGGGATGTCGCGCGCGCCCTGGCGTCCGGCAGCCATGATATTACCGGCGTCGAGATCAACCCGATCATCGCCAATACCATCATGCGCGAGCGATTCTCCGCTCTGAGCCGCGGTCTTTATCTCCGTCCCGACGTTCACATCACGGTAGAGGACGGCCGCAGCTTCGTGCGGCGAAGCACGAAGAAGTTTCAGGTAATCCAGGCGACGCTGGTCGATACGTGGGCCTCCACCGCCGCGGGCGCCTTCGCGCTCTCCGAAAACAACCTATACACTACGGATGCCTTCCGCGATTACCTGCTGCATCTGAGCGACGATGGCGTGGTCGCTTTTACCCGCTGGGGCTTCGATCCGCCGCGCGAATCGCTCCGCCTCCTTTCTCTGGCCATCGAAGCGCTCTCCCAGATCGGCGAGACCAACGCCTGGAAGCACGTGATAGTCGGCCGCGAAGGCTCCGTGGAGGGCTGGGGCGCGCGCGATACCGTGCTCATTTCGCGCAAGCCGTTCGCTTCCGCCGATCTGGAACGCGCCCAAGCGATGATGGCAGCCGCCGGCATGCAAGCCGTTTACGCGCCCGGCCTCGATGTGCACAATCCTTTTCACGATCTGCTGCGCAGCGCCGATCCCGCGCAGTACGAGAGCGCCTACACGTTTGACATCACGCCGGTGAGCGACAACCGCCCGTTCTTCTTCTACACGGTGCAGCCGCGCGATCTCTGGAATTTTGTGAAATCCGCTTCCGACAAATCCGCCGATTACAAGGTCAACAAGGCCGTGCCGCTGTTATTCGCATTGATGGCGGTGAGCCTGGCAGCCACACTGGTGATCCTGCTGCTGCCGCCGCTAGTGCTCGGCACACGGTTGCCGCGGCAACCCGGAGTCCCCGGCTTCCTGCTTTACTTTTTGTTCATCGGGTGCGGTTACATCCTCATCGAAGTCGGGCTCATCCAGAAATTTGTGCTCTTCCTCGGCCACCCTACCTACGCCCTCACGGTCGTGATCTTTTCGATGCTTGTCTCGAGCGGTTGCGGCAGCTATTGGAGCCGAGGCGCGCGTGCCCGCGAAGGGCGGTTGATCAAGGTATTAGGCTGCGTGGCATTGCTGGCCGCGATTCTGGCTCCCGTGCTCTCCGGGTTGCTGACTGCCCTGGTCTGGCTCCCGCTCGCTCTCAAGGTGGTACTCACGATCGTCCTGATCGCGCCGCTCGGGTTCCTAATGGGAATCCCGTTCCCGTCCGGCCTCGATCGCCTCGAAACCTGGCATCCGCCCTCGGTCCGCTGGGCCTGGTCGCTCAATGCCGCCGCCAGCGTCCTGGGTTCGGTAGGAGCTTTGGTCTGCGGCATCTATCTCGGCCTGGTTCAGACGGTCATAATCGGCGGCCTGTTTTACGTAGCAGCGCTGGCGGTGGTCGATCGGGTTCGGATTCCCGCCGAAGTTCCCGAATCAGGCGTCAATCGCGTGGTGCTCGCGCGATAACGGGTTCTACCGCCAGCCCTTGCCCCACTCCAGGTGGAGCCGCAATGATCCGACCCACACCGGTCCGCGGTCGCGATTGTAAGCCGGGTTCGTGATGTGCTGCAGATCCACGCTTGCGTACACGCCATCGGCGACGCGCGCTTTGTAGTAGGTTTCGAAAGTGTACTCCGGTGCGTAATTCAAGCCGCCATCGCCGATCATAAAATCCAATCCGCCGCGCGTCAGATAAAGCGCGTGGACACCAGAGAGCCCGGTCACCGTGAGGGCCGCGGCCACCGTGTCCGACGACCGTTTCCACCGCGCGCCGTCGATCGAGATGCCCCCGCTCGCCAGGCGGTCGATCACCGCGAAGGCGAAGCTCTGGGTTTTGCCGTCGTTCCAGCCGAGCCTTCCAAATACGCCGATGTCCTTACGGACCTCCTGTTCCACGTTGAGCCCGAAGCCGTACTTCAGTGTTCCCGGCCGGCTGGTTGCATAGATATCGGGCGTGCCGCCCGTGGTCTCGGCCCGATGAATTGCGTCCGCGTATGTGCCCGCGCGCGAATGGTTGATATAGCTCAGCGCGCGAATCGCGCCGGCGTGCCCGCCGGGGGCGACGTCGACCTCGCCTTCAAACATGTCGCCGCGATCTTGAAAGACCCGCCGGTCAAACCGCGGTCCATTCGCGGTGCGAGGCTCGGCGGCGCTGGCGTATCGCAGGGACCAGCGGCGCGTATGAAATTCGTGGAGCCATCCCCAGGTGTATCCGCGCGTATCGGCCGGGTAATCCCAGGCGCCGTTGTACATGATCGCCCAGCCCATGAACTGTGTCCGCGGGTCGTGCGTGTACCGGTTGTTATCGAAAAAATCGGTCACCGTGAATCGTCCAACGGTTACGGAGTATCGCGTTGCCGGCCGGCTCCCGGCCAGTTGATTGGCGTCGCTCGAAATCGTCTCGCGCTCATCGCTGAAGGCAAAGTCCTGCGTGAGGTACGCCCGCGCGATATAGGGTTTCGGAGTTGCCGTACTGACGCGTGGCATCTCGCCGTTAGGGAAGTTGGCGATTCCGTCGGTTCCGCTAAAGCCCCGGCCTCCCGCTATTTCGGGATTGAAGTAAAATCGCGTGTTTCTTCCCAATCGCAAGCCCCAAAACAAGGTGGAAGTGAGGGACGCTTCAGCTTCGGCATGCGCCGCCAGACTCAATGACGATTGGTACGGCGAGCGGATCGCATCGTGATACTGCCCGATGGAAGTTGCCTGAAAATACAAATTCCATTTCTCCGGTTGATCGGCATCCTGGGCGGTGAGTGACGCCGCTCCGGCAAGCGCCACGAGCACGCCGGCGCTACGGAAACACACACCCCATGCGGGCGCCTTTTGGTGACGGGAACGAATCGGATCGGTGACCTTTCTTAAAAATCCTAAAGATAAACGGGCGCAGTTACAGTGTAACTACAATCCCGCCGCCACCGGTTGGCCGCAGTGGCCCAAAACCACCAGCAGCGGTGCATCCGGGCCACTAAGGCCAGTGTCAACCCGTGCAGTTTCAATCACTTGGAGTTGGAATCGAAGATGCAATATCGGGGGACGAGAATGCACGAGGTAACCGCAATGAAATTCAAGATTCCGTTCTGTTCTCCTGCTTACTACGTAGTTGCAGGCCTGGTGCTGGCGACGTCACTGGCTCCGGCCCAAAACACCGGATGGCGGCGGCTGAATACCCCCGCCGCGGATCAGACGACCGATCCGACTACTCCGGTGGCTCCGCCGGATGTCGATGCCGAAATTCCGCCGGCAAATCCGCCCGCGAACGCACCCCTGCCAGGCCGGCTCACCATTGAACCGGGAACGTTCCTCACGGTTCGGATCAATCAGCCGTTATCGACCGACCGGAACCATGAAGGCGATTTCTTCTCCGCCACGCTGGCCGAGCCCGTGGTGGTGGATGGCGTCGTGGTCGCGCAGCGCGGACAGACCCTGGCGGGCCGTGTTTCCAAGGTGGACAGAGGAGGCCGGGTGAGCGGCGTATCGCAACTCGGCATCGAGCTGACCTCGCTGACGGCGGTGGACGGCCAGCAGGTGGGCCTGCAGACCCAACTCATCAACCGCGATGGTCACTCCACCGCCGGCCGTGACGTGGCCACGGTGGGTACGACAACCGGCGTAGGCGCCGCAATCGGCGCGGCCGCCGACTGGGGTCGTGGGGCCGCGATTGGCGCGGGCGTCGGCGCTGCCGCCGGGCTCGCGGGTGTTCTGCTCAGCCGCGGTGCTCCCGCGGTGGTCTATCCAGAATCCTTGCTGACCTTCCGCGTGACAGCGCCTGCTACGGTGGCCACCGATCGCGCGCCGCAGGCGTTCCGGTATGTGGATGCGAACGATTACCAGCAGCCGCAGCCGCCGGTGCAATCCCGCGTGCAGGGCCCGCCGCCGGCCGGGCCGGCTCCGTATTACGCGCCTTATCCTTACCCGTATGCGGCTCCGTATCCCTACTACGCGTACGGATATCCTTACCCCTATTACTATGGCCCGAGCTTCGGTATCGTCATTGGGCCGCGCTACGGTTACTATCGCGGCGGTTATTATCGCGGCTGGCGCCGCTAGGCATCCTACCCTTATTCCCTCGAACAGCCTGCCCCCGCTTCGGCGGGGGCTTTTTTTTAGGCAAACTAAGGCTGTGCCCT
>DATGII010000267.1:0-20439 GCA_035295805.1 Bryobacteraceae bacterium
GGGGGCGCCGAGGGCCGCCAATCGGCCTGGGTACACGAATTTGCCGGGCTACTGGAAAAAAAGACAGGGTTACCCATACGGTTTTGGGATGAGCGGCTAACCACGGTCGAAGCCAACCGCGTGCTGCGCCAAAGCGGTATCAGCCTGGAAAAGCGCGCCGCCGCCGTCGACCGCCTTTCGGCAGTCATCTTGCTCCAAAGTTACCTGGACTCTTTATGAGGATTCGGCGGCTGCTCGGCGTTGCGCTTCTGCTGGCTTTGGGCATCGCCGGCTATGCTATCTTCCGGCTAACCCGTCCTTACCGCGGTTTCTCCGAACCTATTTTTGTCGATCTGCCGCACGGCACATCCACCGCTTCGATTGGCGCCGCGCTAGCCAACGCCGGGGTGGTGGAAAGCCGCTGGGATTTTTGGCTGGCCCGTTTAGTCGAGCGCAACCGTAAGCCGCAAGCCGGCGAGTATCGCTTCGAGAAAGCCGCCACTCCCCTGGAAATTTTCGACCGGCTCGCGCGCGGCGACATCTTCTACTACCAGTTGGTCGTGCCGGAAGGCAAGAACATGTTCGACATTGGCGCTCTGGCCGAGAGCCTCGGCGTCTTCTCCGCCAGAGACTTCGTGGCCGCCGCTCGCAACCCCGCTCTGATCCGCGACCTGGACCCGCAAGCGCCTACGCTTGAAGGCTATCTGTTCCCGAGCAGCTACCGGCTGAAACGCCATGCGACGCCGGAGCAACTCTGCCGGCTGATGACGGCCAAGTTTCGCGAGGTCTGGCACGGTCTGCACGCTCGCTCCGCGCCGCACGAAACCGTTACCCTGGCATCGCTCGTCGAAAAGGAAGGTAAGCTGGCGCCGGAACGGCCCGTCATCGCCGCCGTCTTCGAAAACCGGCTGAAAATCGGAATGAAGCTCGACTGCGACCCGACCACGATTTACGCCGCGCTGCTCGACGGCCGGTACAACGGCGTAATCCACAGATCCGACCTGGATAGCGACAACGCCTACAACACCTACCGCCATAAGGGTCTGCCCCCCGGACCGATCGCCAATCCGGGGCTGCCTTCTTTAAAAGCCGTGCTGGAACCGGCAACTTCGGAAGCCCTCTATTTCGTGTTGCGCCCCGACGGCTCGGGGGGACACGAGTTTTCCCAGACCATTGCCGCGCACCAGGAGGCAACCGCCAGATACCGCCGTGGCCTCCAGAGATAAATCAGTCAAGCAGCTATTGCGCGAGTACCTGGCGGAAGAGCGGCCCGAAACCATCACCGAGCGCGTCTGGCAGCAACTGCTGCAACACCTCGCGCCGGTTTCGGAGAGCTATCTGCGCGACCTACTAATCGCCACCGGCCTGCCTTTCGACCAGCCCTACGCCGGGGTCCGGCAGCACACCTGGCAGGAACTCGAACAGTCGCTGCGGGAGATGCAGCAAGTCTACGCCGCCGCCATCGCCACCGGTTACCGCGAGCGGGCCCGCTACTGCCGCCGGCAGGTGATCGCAGCCAAAGACCGCGCGCGCTTCCTGGCGCGCAGCCCCAAGCTCGGTCCCGACAAGCGCCAGATGAAGGAAGAGATGGCGCAATGGATGCTTGTATGGCTGGAGAATCCCGAGGTGTTTCCTGCCTGGGTCGAAGCGCGTAAGCGTTTCGCCCAGCCGGGCGATCCGGCGCCCGCGCGCCCGCTATAATGCTTTGCAGGGACTGTCACCGGGGGGACCGTGGACGATCTGGTAAACCGGTTCTTTCATGAGATTGCGGATCTGGGGCCGGCCGAGCGCGAGAAGTTCTTCGCCGATCACTATGTGCGACCCGAAATCCGCTCCGAAATCGAGTCCCTGCTGGCCCACGATGTCGATTCCGGGCACCTGCTCACCGCTTCGGTGGCGGCGGGCGCGGACCACGTGCTCCAATCGGCCCGACTCGACGCGCCCCGCTGGTGCGGACCCTACCGGCTGATCCGGCTGCTGGGTTCGGGGGGCATGGGCGCCGTCTACCTGGCCGAACGCAGCGACGGCGAACTGCAACAACAGGTCGCCATCAAGCTCCTCCGGACCGGGATGGAGCAACCGTCCCAGCGCGAGCGTTTTCTCACCGAGAGGCAGCTGCTGTCGTACCTCGATCACCCTTCGGTGGCGCGCCTGCTGGACGTGGGCCGGACGGAGGACGGCCGGCCTTACCTGGTGATGGAGTACGTGGACGGCGTTCCCATCGATTCTTATGCAGCAGGGAAACCTTTGCGGGAACAACTGGCGATGTTCCTGAAGGTGTGTGGCGGCGTGGCTCACGCGCACCGGCATCTCATCATTCACCGGGACCTGAAACCGTCGAACATCCTGGTGAACCCGGCCGGCGAGCCGAAACTTCTCGATTTTGGCATCGCTAAACTGGTGGACGAGACTGCCGACCAGACGGCAACGGTTGAGCGCCTGCTGACACCGAATTACGCCAGCCCGGAACAGCTGCGCGGCTCCGTGCAGACCACCGCTACCGACGTCTATTCTCTCGGCGCGGTTCTCTATAAACTTCTGACGGGCCGCTCGCCGCATCAATCGGAAACGGGCGCCTCCCAAGCCTTGGAGATCGTCGCAGGTGCGCGCCCGATTTCAGCTCCAACCCAGGTCAATCCGAACCTGCCGGCGGACGTCGATTACGTGCTGCGAAAAGCCCTCCGGACCGAACCCGAAGAGCGCTACGCCTCAGTCGAGGCGTTCGCGAGCGACATTCGCGCCCTGCTTGATTCCAGACCGGTACAGGCGCGGTCGGCCGATGCCTGGTATCAAACGCGCAAATTTCTACGGCGGCATTGGATTCCCGCCCTGGCAGCGTCGGTGGTGATCGCCAGTATTCTGGCCGGTTTGTATGAAGTCAATCGGCAGCGTGCTATTGCGGAACGGCGATTCGAGCAGCTGGAACAACTCTCGAAGAAGATTTTCGATCTCGACAACAAAATCAAGACCTTGCCTGGATCAATCGAGGCGCGCAAGAGCCTGGTGTCGGCGTCGCTCGATTACTTGGAAGCGCTTGCAGCCGAAGCTCACGGAGATCTCGATCTGGAACAGGATTTGGCGGAAGGATATGAGCGGGTGGCACTTGCGCAGGGTGTTCCGACGGACCCGAACCTCGGTCAACGAGCCGAAGCGGAAGCGAGTCTGAAAAAAGCCGACGCGTTTATCGAACATGTCCTGTCTGCGCGCCCGCATAGCCGGACGGCATTATTCTTGTCGAGCGATATTTCCGCGCATCGCATGATTCTGGCCCAGGAATCGCGCCGCACTTCGGAAGCGGTGGCGCACGCCCGAAAAGCCGCCGATCGTATCGAACAAGGGTTAACGGAGCCAGGCCTCAGTGCAGCCGATCTGGACCATGCGCTCGGGAACCTTGGCAATATCGCTCTGGCTCATACCAATATGCATATGTACGCACAAGCGGTCACCTATGCCAGGGAAAGTATTGAGCTGACGCGCACCCATTTCGGATCAGCGCGGCGACTCAGTTTCAGCCTCAGTGTGCTCGCGAACGCGTTGCGATATCAAGGTGATTTGGAAGGGGCGTTGGCCGCCATTGAAGAGGCTCGGAACGTGGCGGGACGTGCCATTTATTCGAACCCGACTGCCCGCATGCTCGATCTTTACGGAGTGCTTTTGCGCCAAGGTTTCATTTTGGGCGAAGACGAGAGCGTTAATTTGGCCCGGCCGGAAGAGGCGATCGAACCGTTTCAAGCCGCTCTGGACATGACCGAACAGGCAGCCGAGCGGGATCCCGAAGATTCGGTCAGCCGCGAGCGGGTCGGCACCTCCGCCCGGGAACTTGGTAATGTTCTGCGCCATCGTGATCCGCAGCGCGCCCTGGCGCTTTACGATCTCGGCCTCCGGCGGATGGGCGAGATTCCTGAGGGCGCCAGGGCGAGGAGGGAGCGCGCCGTGCTGCTGGCGAAATCGAGTTATGCGCTGCGTGACCTGAGGCGGCCGGAGGAGGCGCGGCAGCGCATCGACGCTTCCATCGTGCTTCTGACAGCGACCGGCGATTACCCAGCCCGGCAGGTCGCGATCGACAGTGAAGCCTACACGGTGATGCGCGCGCTGGCGGATGACGAGGCGGCGCGGGGGGAAACAGTTCGCGGGCGCGAAACCTACCAGGAGTTGTTGGACAAAATCATAGCCGGCCATCCGGGTCCGTTCGACGATCTTCGGGACGCGCCCAGGCTGGCGGCCGTTTATCAGAATCTCGCTGGCCTGTACCGCAAGTCCGGCGACGCCGAACGAGCCGCCACTTTCGATACGAAACGGCTCGATTTGTGGCAGAGCTGGGAACGCAAACTTCCCAACAATCGCTTTATCCAGCGGCAACTGGCGGCTCGTTAGACGCTACCGCTGCGAGATCGTTTCCGGCACCACGCCGGCCGGGGCTTGCTTGCGGCGGCTTCTTCTGCCGAAAGAAAGGGCCTGAAACCGCTCCATGTAGATATAGAACACAGGCGTGATGTAGAGGGTGAGCAATTGGGAAACCGCCAATCCACCTACCACGGCGAGGCCGAGCGGGCGGCGGGCTTCCGACCCCGCACCCAGCCCGAGAGCGATGGGGAGGGTGCCCATCAAGGCCGCCATCGTCGTCATCATGATCGGCCGGAACCGCACGAGACAGGCTTCGTAGATGGCTTCCGAGGGCAGCGTCCCGTGCGCCCGCTGCGTCTCCAGCGCGAAATCAATCATCATGATCGCGTTCTTCTTCACGATGCCAATCAGCATGATCACGCCGACGAACGAATAGATGTTCAGCTCGCCCTTGAAGATCAGCAGGGTCGCGAGCGCGCCGAGGCCGGCCGAGGGCAGCCCCGACAAAATCGTCAGCGGGTGAATGAAGCTCTCATACAAGATTCCCAGCACGAGATAAATTACCAGGATCGCCATGATCAGCAGCACGCCCATCCCCTGTAGCGAGGATTGAAATGCCGCCGCCGCGCCCTGGAAACTGGTCGTGACGGTGGCAGGCAAACTCTCTCGCGCGACTTCTTCGATGCGCCCCACCGCGTCGCCCAGCGAAACACCGGGCGCCAGATTGAAGGAAAGGGTCACCGAGGGCAGTTGCCCGAGATGGGTCACCGTGAGCGGCGCCACGCCCCGCTTGAATTGCGCCACCTCGCTCAACGGGACCAACGCGCCGTTCGAGGAATGAATGTACAAGAGCCGGAGCGCGCCCGGGTCGAGCTGATACTTCGGCTCCAGCTCCATCATCACCCAATACTGATTGCTTGGCGTATAAATCGTGGAGACCTGCCGCTCACCGTAGGCATCATAGAGCGCGTGTTCGATCTGGTCGGAAGTTACGCCAAGCGTCGAGGCGCGATCACGGTCAATATCGACCAGCACCTGCGGGCTGGCAATCTGCAAGTCGGTATTCACGTCCACCAGACCGGGAACACCGTGCAGGCGCTGCTCGAAATCGCCCGCGGCGCGGTACAACTCCACGAGATCGAGCCCTTGCAAGGTGTATTGATACGCGCTTTTCGTAAGCTGGCCGCCTACCCGGATCAGCGGCGGATTCTGCGGATAGGTGCGGATGCCGGGGATCGAATTCAGCGCGGGGCGCAAACGGTTGATGACCTCGTCGGCGCTGAACTGCCGCTTGCTCCGCGGCTTCAGTTTGACGAAAATGCGGCCGGTGTTCCCTGCCCCATTGCTGCCTCCCACCATCGAGGTATACGACTCGATATTGGCATCGGCCCCGAGAATCGCGGCCACTTGCTGCTGGTTGCGGGACATGCCTTCGAACGAAACGTCCTGCGCGCCTTCGGTGAATCCGAAGAGCTGGCCGGTGTCCTGGTTCGGAATGAATCCCTTGGGCACCACGATGAACAGGTAGACGCTGGCCACCAGGGTTGCGGCAGCCGTGAGCATGGTGAGCGCGCGATGGCGGATCACGGCGCGCAGCGTCGCGTCATAGACACGCAGCATGCCGTCAAAAACGCGCTCGGATGCGCGAAACAGGGCGCCGGCATTCTCCCGCGGCGGGCGCAGAAAACGGCTGCAGAGCATGGGCGTGAGCGTGAGCGAGACAAATCCCGAGATAAGGATCGCCATTCCGATTGTTACGGCGAATTCGTGAAACAGCCGCCCCAAGATGCCACCCATGAACAACACCGGGATGAAGACGGCTGCCAGCGAGAGCGTCATCGAGAGCACCGTGAAGGCGATTTCGCGCGAGCCCTCCAGGGCAGCTTGCAAGCGGTTCTTGCCGGCTTCCATGTGCCGGACGATGTTCTCCAGCACGACGATTGCATCGTCCACCACAAAGCCCACCGAGAGCGTGAGCGCCAT
This sequence comes from Bryobacteraceae bacterium, assembly GCA_035295805.1. Classification (GTDB taxonomy): domain Bacteria; phylum Acidobacteriota; class Terriglobia; order Bryobacterales; family Bryobacteraceae; genus PSRJ01. The sequence continues at coordinate 6,307 of DATGII010000267.1, forward strand.
CAGGGACAGGTTGTCGACCGAGTAATTCAGCAGGTACATCGCCGCGAACGTGCCAATGATGGCCAGCGGCAGGGCGAGGCTCGGGATAATCGTGGCGGACACGTTTCGCAGAAACAGAAAGATGACCAGCACCACTAAAGCGACCGTCAGCAGCAGCGTGAATTTGACGTCGCTGACGGATTCGCGAATCGAATCGGAGCGGTCGTAATCCATGTCCAGCCGGACTGCGGGCGGCATGATTTTGCGGAACTCGGGCAACAGTTGCTTGATGGCGCCGGCCACCTCGACCGTGTTGGTGCCGGGCTGGCGCAGCACGGCGAGAGAGATGCCTCGCACCCCGTTGAACCAACTGGCGGCCTTATCGTTCTGCACACTGTCGAGAACGCGCCCGAGCTCTCCCAGCCGCACGGGCGCCCCGTTCCGGTACGCCACGATAATGGGCCGGTAGCTGGCTGCCGATGTAAGCTGCCCGGTCGCGTGCACCGTGAACAATTGATTCGCACCCCAGAGAGTCCCGGTGGGAAGGTTCACATTGTGTTTTTGCAGCGCCGCTTCGACGTCGTCAATGCCAATCCTGCGGGACGCGAGAGCGTCAGGATTCAGCTGCACGCGGACGGCATATTTCTGCGCGCCGTAGACCTGCACCTGGGCTACACCGCTGACGGTGGAGATCCGCTGCGCGATCATCGTCTCGGCGTATTCGTCGATAGTGGAAAGCGGCAGCGTCGCCGAATACAGCTCCAGGTACATGATGGGAGAATCGGCCGGATTCACTTTCTGGAACGTGGGCGGCGTCGGCATCCCCGGGGGCATCTGAGATTGCGCCCGCGTGATCGCAGTCTGCACGTCCTGCGCCGCGCCGTCCAGCGAGCGGTCGAGCGCAAACTGGAGGGTGATCGAAGTGTTGCCGAGCGCACTGGTCGAACTCATGTTGTCGAGCCCGGCGATGGTCGAAAACTGGCGTTCGAGCGGAGTGGCCACGGCGGAAGCCATGGTCTCCGGATCGGCCCCCGGCAGCGAGGCGTTCACTTGCAGAGTCGGAAAATCGACATTCGGCAAGTCGCTGACGGGCAGCGCGCGATAGGCGATCACTCCGAACAGAACGATCCCCAGCATGATGAGCGTGGTCATCACAGGTCGCCGGATGAAAAGTTCGGTAATGTTCACGATGCACCCTGAATGTTTTTCAAATCCATGGTATCAAGGCGGTTGCAGGCTGGCCGGCCGGGGCGGTCCGGGCACGATAAAATAACGGGAGGGAGTATTGGATGCTGCAGCCCATGCCATCTCAATCCATCCCGCGGCGCGTATTGTTGCTGATACCGGCCGCGGCCGCCGGACTGGCGGCCACTCTCTACCGGAGGGACAGAAAAATGCCGGATGCCAGTGCTGCCGGAACGGGCGCCGAAGTGGATATCGTCGAGTTTAATGACAGGGGCGAGCGCGAGGGGACTCATCACGTGCGGGAAATTGTGAAGCCCGAGTCCGAATGGAAACAGGAACTGGCGCCGGACGAATTCGCCGTTGCGCGCCAAGCCGGGACCGAGCGCGCGTTCACCGGACGCTATTGGAATAACCACGAAGCCGGCCTCTACCGCTGCACGTGCTGCGGCACCGCGCTATTCCGCTCGGCGGAAAAATTCGATTCGGGCACCGGCTGGCCGAGTTTTTGGGCTCCCGCGGCGGAAGAGAACGTCCGCACGCAATCCGATAGTTCCCTGTTCATGGAGCGGACAGAAGTGCTTTGTAAGCGCTGCAACGCGCATCTCGGTCATTTGTTCCCCGACGGCCCGCGGCCCACCGGCTTGCGCTACTGCATTAACTCCGCCGCCCTGCGGTTTGCGAAGGCGTAAGCCCGGGCATCGGCCCAGAATTGCCTGTTTTGCGTACCCAGCGGGCGTTTTCCGAAACGTACGTTTCGGAAGTTCAGAAAGATTTGTTCCAGCCAAAGGAATTACCCCAGGGATTCCGCTTGGTACCAAGCGGAGCGTGCGAACCCGGCCGGCAGGGCTCCGGCGCGGCAACCCGGGTTTGGCGTAGACCCTTTCTCACGACCCCATTATCGCGCGGGGAACTGAAGAGGCGGGCTGCAGCGGCGGTGCTTTGGGCTGTAATTCGCTGATTTCGCGATGGATCGAAAATTTCGGCTTGGCCGTGAATGCGCGAGGAGCCCAATTCTTCTACGATCTCCCGTTCTCAATCGATGACCGCGATGGCGTTGATTTCAATCAAGCAGCGCGGGTCGGTTGCCAGGCGCACAACCTGCACCGTGGTAGTGGCGGGTTTGCTGTGGCGGAAATACTCGGACCAGACGCGATTGAGCGCATCCTGGTCGGACAGATCGGTGACAAAGCGATTCGCCGTCACGATATCGGCGAAGTGCGCGCCGACGGCGTCCAAGCCGCGCTTCAAATTCTCCAGCGCCGCCCGCGCCTGGCCTTCCATATCCGCAGGCATGCTGTCGAATTCCTCGGGGCGATGCGGATGATGATGATAGACGGGCGCCGCTGTCACACCCGCGAGGTAAACGGTGACGCCGCCCGTTACTTTGATGGCCGGCGCATACGGCATCCAGAGATCGGGGGCATCGGGCCAATGCAGGTGCTCGATGATCTTGGGCATTTCCTCACCTCCCATGCGGTCAGGTTTTCCGCCGGCATCATCGGAATCGAGTCGAAGCCGGATTCACCATGATAATGGTGGATGACACGATGCGAGGGCAAGAATAGCGTGAGCTAAGCCGGCGGTAGTACGGGCGTCCTGGTCCTCTCCGCCCTTGAATCTTCAATCAGCCGATGTATTCTGATCGAAGACCAAATGCCGCCGACGCTACCTTCCCGCTACTCCCGCGAGCCGTTTGTCGAGTCGATCCTGTGCGCGACGGATTTTTCGGCGGCCGGATTGAACGCCTTCGCGCACGCCCTCATGATGGCGCTGACGCTGCGCTGCGAGTTTACGCTGTTTCACGCGGGCGCCGGCGAAGAGGCCGACCAGGAATGGTCGCGAATCCCCGGGGTGCGCGAGGTTCTGGAGCGCTGGGGCTATCTCGAGAAAGGAAGCTCCCGCCGTGAAGTCTTCGAGAAGGTTGCGGTGAAGGTGAGCAAAGTGTACGTGCAGACCAACGATGCGCTGGGCGAGTTGGCCGACCTCCTGGAGAAGGAGCCGGTCGATCTGGTCGTGATCGGAACCAACGGAGACGGCGGCGCACCGTCATGGCTTCATCACCCCGCGACGCACCGACTGGCCCGAGATAACCGCACGATGACGCTGTTCGTGCCGTGCTCGGGCGGCTTTGTGTCGCTGGCGCACGGGGGTTTCACGCTGCGCCGCGTGCTGGTGCCGGTTGCCGACCAGCCCGACCCGCACCCGGCTCTCACGTATGCATTTCGCGCGGCGGTTTTTTCCACCGAAAACACCATCGAAATGGACATGCTGCACGTCGGCGATGAGGATGTCGAGGCGCCGCGGCTTGACCTGCCGGACCGCGATTACCTGCGGTGGCAGCTGCTGACACGAACGGGCAATGTGCCGGACCAGATCCTTCGCACCGCGGCCGAACTGCATTCGGACCTGATCGCGATGACTACCGATGGCGCCAGCGGTTTATTGGGCGCGCTACGCGGCAGCATCACGCAACGCGTGATCCGCGAAGCCGCCTGCCCGGTGCTCGCCGTCCCTGTAAGTTGAGGGCCGATTATTCCGCGGACGTGTTCGGACCCGCTGACTTCTTGCGTTCCGGGAACAACTGCTTCGGATCCATCTCGGCCGGGAAGGTCACGTCGAAGAATCCGATCATCATTTCTTCCCAGCTCTGATCGCCCCATTTCACGGCCTTGGTCGGATCGGGATTGTTCTTGTTGTTGGGCGAATTGTCGAAATGGGCGGTAGCGGCGATCTTGGTGCCCTTGGGCAGCTCGATATCCTTTACCGGCTGATACCACAACTGCCAACCGAAATCGTAATGGGGCACCTTGAGAATGGTCTCGGTCTCGCCGGTCGGATAAACCAGGCGATACTCGAAATCCTTGCCGCGCAGATGCATGTGGGGGAGCAGGGCGCTCAACTTCGCCTCGTGCCCGATTTCGAACTCGGCATCGACGCGGTAGTTCGAGTCGCCGGGCGGAATCGTGAATTTGTTGTTGGTGGCGGCGAGCGTCATGACGCGCTCCTGCGGCGGTTGCTTGCAGAACACAATGCCGACCTTGGTGCGATCGTCGCCAGCCTTGCCATTCGCGGTGTAATGCAGCTGCAAAATAATATCGGAGCCGGCTTTGATCAGCCGCCCCTGCCCGGGCTCCAGAATGCTGGCCGGCAGACCCGGCGCGAAGCCGGATAGCATGTCGCCGTTCAACTGGGGCCGGTTGCCCTTGTCGTCGGCTTCGGGAACGAAAATCTCGCCCGGTTTCTTGTCACGCATCCACTTGGAGCTGCCGTCGCGGATGTAGGCGATCACGTGGTGCACCACCGCCCGATTGCCGGGGCGAACCTCGGCCATCTGGATCCAGCGGTCTTCAGTGAACTTGTAGGGCAGCACGACATATTGATACTCGATGGTGCCCGAAGCCGGGACGTGAAATGACTCCGGCATGTCGAAAACCATGTCGGGTTTGCCGATGTTCCACCCGTCCACGAACTCGGCGGGCTTGGGGAGATCTTTGGGATCCCCTTCGGGAGCGCCGGCATCGACCCAGCTGATCAGAGTATCGATATCCTTCTGGGGGAGCGAGCGGTCATTGCGGAAGTGGCCGTAGCTGGGGTCGGCGAACCATGGCGGCATCTTGCGCTCGAGCACCGCCTGCTTCATGGCCTTGGCCCAGGGGCGCGCCTGCTGATAAGTCAGCAGCGAAAACGGCGCGGCTTCACCGGGGCGGTGGCAGCTCTGGCAGTTCTTTTCCAGGATGGGAGCGACGTCCTTGCTGAACGTCGGAGAATTCGGGGCAGCGAATGCAACTAGAGATAGACCGCAGACGAGCACAGGCAGCTTCATTTGACCCTCTCGTACCGTATTATACTCAACTACCGACCGTTCGGTTTGGAGCGGTCTTGTCCAAACCCCAGGCTCAACTGGCGGCGTTCGAAATCGAGCAGCCACTGCTTGTTCTCGAGGCCGCCCCCGTAGCCAGTCAGTTTCCCGTTGCTGCCGATGACGCGGTGGCAAGGGATGATGATCGCGATCGGATTGGAGCCGTTCGCCAGCCCGACCGCGCGGCTCGCCGCCGGGTTCCCGAGGCGGCGCGCCAGTTCGCCATAAGAAATGGTCTGGCCGTATGGGATGAGGCACAGCTGGCTCCAGACGCTCTGCTGAAAATCGGTGCCCGCAGGCCGGAGCGGCAGATCAAAGCGTTCGAGAGTGCCGGCGAAGAACGAGCGCAACTGCCGCATCGCTTCGCGGAGGTAGCGGTCGTCCTGTTGCCAGGAGGGCGCCACGCGCGGCGGGGTACGGCCGGCGGCGAAAGCGACCTGCCGGAGTCCCGTCTCATCGGCCACGAGCAGCAGCTGCCCGGTAGGACTGTCCATCCATTGATAACAAGTGGCCATCTCTTACTCCCTGCCAAAGATGGAGCGCGGCGTAGGCGCGCCAGGGGTGCCAACGCTCGGCTCTTTGTTCCAGTTCACGCGTGGTGCGGGTCCCGGTAGCCCGCAGGAGGACCAGGTCGCCGGAGGGAAACGCGTCCGGGTCACCCAGGGCCCGCAGCGCGATATACCCGGCGGTCCATGCGCCGATGCCGGGAATTGCGACTAACTGGTCCCGCAAGCAATCGGCGGCGCCAAAATGATTCAGCACAATTTCCCCGCCGGCCACGGCCGCGGAGAAAGCGCGCACGGTTTGCGCCCGCTGCCTAGGCAAGCCGATCAACGCCACATCCGCTTCGGCCAATTGCTCCGGGCGCGGAAACAAATGAGTGACACCAGGCGGGCCGCCTTCCAGAGGCTGCCCGAATCGCGCCGCGAGCCGGCCTGCCAGCGTCGACGCGGCCGCCACGCTCACCTGTTGACCCAAAATCGCGCGAATTGCCAACTCGAACGCATCCCAGGCGCCGGGCACGCGCAGCCCGCGCCGGGCGCGCACCAGCGGCCGCAAAAGAGTATCGGCGTCCAGGCAGTTCCCAATTGCGAGCGGATCCGCATCCAGGTCGAACAGGCGCCTCACCCGCCCAACGGTTGGCAGCAGGTGATCGGAATCGGGATGCCGTAAATCGAGGATCACCTCCGAGCGCTGGTGGGTGATTTCGAGGGACCCCGGGGCGCCCGACAGCATGACACTGCGGCGGTAAGCGCCGTCCGCCACGCTCTCGACACCGGGAATGGCGCGCGCGGCCAGGAATGCGAGCAAAGCGTCCCAATCAAAAGGAGGCCGGTAATGGAGGCGAAAGCGCAGCCCGGCGGCGGGGTGAGGAGGCCGCGTCCTGCGCAGCTCGCGGGGGCTCCGGTTCCAGGTTTTGCGAAAGGCGTCGTTGAACCGCCGCACGCTACCGAACCCCGAGGCGACCGCGACGGCGGTTACCGGCAGAGCCGTATCGGTGAGGAGCCGCTTCGCCGAGAGCAGGCGCTGGGTTTGCGCCACGGCAATGGGAGGAGCGCCCAGATGTTCCAGAAACAAGCGCCGCAAGTGGCGGTCGCTCACACCGAGACGGTCCGCCAGCCGGTTCACGCCGGCGTCATCCAGAGCGCCCTCGGCAATTTCCCTTAGTGCGCGCGCCACCGTAGTTGAAGATCCGTTCCAAGCGGGAGTCGCCGGCGCGCATTCCGGCCGACACCGCAAGCACGGACGGTAACCGGCCGCTGCGGCGGCCGCGGCGGAGGGAAAATATTCAACATTCTCTTCCCGCGGCGCGCGTGCCGGACAAATAGGCCGGCAAAAGATCCGAGTCGTCCGCACGGCGATAAAGAAACGGCCGTCAAACCGGGGATCGCGAGCGAATCGGGCGTTTCGGCAGGCTTCTGGATCGAGCAGCACTTCATTGCTGACTATAGCGCTGCCGCCGGGCGCGGACCAGCCGTTTTCGGACGTGGATGGCGGCCTGCCGATTGGCTCCGATTCGCTTGACCCGAGGCAGAGGAGTGATATACACTGCAGCCCAATAACGATCGCCACTGGTTGGGTCTCAATTGCTTGCGATGAATTCAGGAGGATGCCCGTGCGTTCACTAGGAAGACTTGCTTGTCTGATGTTGCTTGCCTGGGGGGCGTTCTCCCAAAGCGATCGCGGCACCATTACAGGAACCATCTCCGATCCCGCAGGCGCGGTGGTCGCGGGCGCCGCCATCGAAGCGAAAAATGAGGCAACGGGGGTCACGTACCAGGCCGCCAGCACGGCCACCGGAAATTACACCATTGTCCAACTGCCGGCGGGTGTTTACGACGTTTCCGTCACGGTGCCGGGATTCAAGAAATATACGCGGTCGGGCATTACCGTCGAAGTGGCGGCCGTCTTGCGCATCGACCTTCCTCTCGAAATGGGCGGCGCGACGGAATCAGTTACGGTGCAGGCGGACGCGCCCTTGCTGCGAACCGAGAGCGGCGACATCAGCCACACGATCCGGGCGCAGAACCTGGACGATCTGCCGATTCTGGGTATCGGCGCCGGGCAGGCCGGCAGCGCGGGCATTCGCAACCCCTACGCCATGATTCAACTGGTCCCCGGCGCCATGTGGCAGGCCAATGCGCAGGTCCGGATAAACGGCACGCCCAACAACACGCAAGGGTTCCGCATCGAAGGGCAGGATGCCTCCAACACCGGCACACCCGGAGTGCAAGCGCAAACACAGCCCAGCGTCGACGCCATCCAGGAAGTGGCGATTCAAACCAGCAATTACGCGGCGGAATACGGGCAAGTAGGCGGCGGCATGTTCAACGTCACGATGAAATCGGGAAGCAACCAGTTTCACGGCACCGCCTACGAGAATTTCGTGAATGAAGCCTTTAACGCCGGCCAGCCCTTCATTCCCGGCAATCCACGGGCACGCAACCGCCGCAACGATTACGGTTTTACGATCGGCGGCCCGGTGTGGATCCCGAAGGTTTACAACGGCCACGACAAGACATTTTTCTTCTTCAATTGGGAGCAATACCGGGAAGCGGTGGCCATCAATAACCAATTAGAGACGGTGCCCACCGCTGATTATCGCGCGGGCAACTTGACGGCGGCAGAACCCGTCAACGCCCAGGGGCAGCCCATTCAGATTGGCATCGACCCTCTCAACCGTCCGATCTACGGGGGCGAGATTTACAATCCCGCTACCGATCATCCGGCCCCGGACGGACGTATTGTCCGCGATCCATTCATTAACCAGCAGATCCCTCCCCAGATGTTCGATTCGGTAGCCAAGAAGATCCAGGCTTTGTTCCCTCCTCCTGTAGGACCGAATGCCAACGGGATTGTCAATAATTACGTACCGACGATTCCCACCACTCGCGTGACCCAAATTCCTTCGGTCAAGATCGACCAGTTCTTCGGCGCCAAGCACAAGGTGGCGTTCTTCTGGCAGGAGACCAAGACTACCGCCCCGCTATCGTTCACGTTCGGCCAAGTCGACGGTCTTCCCGATCCGCTGGCTACCAACCTGGGTACGTTCCAGACCGCGCCGGCTTACCGGTTGAACTACGACTACACGATCTCTCCCACCGTATTGCTGCACCTCGGCGCCGGCTACCGGAGCAACGCGTTCTTTGTTCCTACGGTCAATGAAGAAGGCCAGGTGCCGAACTACAATGCCGAGCAGGAATTAGGTCTGCACGGAGGCACGACCCACACGTTCTTCCCCCCGTTCTCAGGATTGTGCACGGGCGCCGGGGGCTTCACTCCCTATTCCTGCAACGGACAGGGAGGGATGCAGAACTTCGGCAGCGCGGCCTATTCCTCGCAGAACACGCAGTCGCCCTCGTTCAACGCGAATCTCACCTGGGTAAAGAACAATCACACGTACAAGTTCGGGTCGGAGGTTCGTATCGAGGGATATCCGGTTCACAGCAAGGCGAACACGTCGGGCAGTTATGTTTTCGGGCCCGAGCAAACGAGTCTTCCCTATTTGAACGGCACATCGCTGCAAGGCCAGGTAACGGGCTTCGGGTATGCGAGTTTTCTTCTGGGAGATGTGAAGCAGATCAGTATCGCCAACCCGGTCGATCCGCGGCTGGGCAAGCACGAGATCGCCTGGTATGCGCAGGATTCGTGGAAAGTGACGCGTAGAATCACATTCGATTATGGCGTTCGCTATGACTTCTCCACCTACCTGCGCGAAGAACACGGCCGCGACCCGTTCTTCTCGCCGAGTACGCCGAACCCGGCCTTAGGCGGAATTCCAGGGGCCGTGGTGTTTGACGGCGACGGTCCCGGGCATTGCAACTGCAGCCTTGCCAAGAATTATCCGTGGGGGTTCGCGCCGCGTTTGGGTCTGGCGTATCAGATCACGCCCAAGACCGTGTTCCGAGCCGGTTTCGGCATTGTCTACGGCAGTACGGAATCAAACAACAACGCTTCAGGCGGCTTGGCCGGTTCGTCAAATACGCAGACGGCCGCGCCGGTGTATGCCGCAGTCACAACGCTCTCGATCGGAATTCCGGCCTCGTTCAATCCCCCACCCTGGCCGAACCTCAATCCAGGGCAGTTTAATACCACTCCGAATCCGGTACCGATCGGTCAGCCGTTCCTCGATCCGAACGCGGGCCGTCCTCCCCGCCAGTACCAGTGGAGCGTTGGATTTCAGCGCGAGATCTTCCAAAATCTGGCGCTCGATGTGTACTATGTCGGAAATCGCGGGATCTGGTGGCAGTCTCCGGTACTGAACAATATCAATGCGACCTCGCCGGCGCGAATCGCCGCCGCTGGTCTCGATCTCAACAATCCGAGTGATGTCGCGTTGCTGACGCAGCCGCTGAATTCGCCAGCCGTGATCGCGCGCGGGCTCAACAAAGTGCCCTATGCGGGCTTTCCACTCACGCAGACCCTCGCGCAATCGCTACGGCCGTTTCCGCAGTTCGCAAACGGTCCAAACGGCGGCATTCTCACCTATTGGGCCCCTCTCGGCGACACCTGGTACAACGCACTGCAGGTCAAGGCAACCAAGCGTTTTTCTCACGGCCTCACGTTCCTGAGTACATTCACGTGGTCTAAGACAATGGATAACGGCGTCGAGATTGGCGAGCCCAATCCCGGGAGCACGGGTAACGCGGTAGTCAACAATGTGTTCAACCGAGGCGTAAACAAATACCTGTCTGCGTACGACCAGCCGTTCCTGTTCAACATCTCGGCCACGTACGTTACACCGAAGCTGAGCGGAAACAAGGTTCTCTCGTGGCTGGCCCGCGACTGGACGTACGGCGCCTTCCTGCAATATGCCAGCGGATTCCCGATTCTGGCTCCCTACGCGAACAACAACCTCGGTCAAATCCTGTTCAATACGTTCAATACGGGAACCGGCCTTTCAACGGGGACCTTCGCCAACCGCGTTGCCGGCAAACCGCTGTTCACGGTGGACCCCAATTGCCACTGCTACGATCCCAACAAGACGTTTCTGCTGAATCCGGACGCCTGGGCCGATCCGGCTCCCGGCCAGTTCGGAAGCGGTGCCGCCTATTACAGCGACTACCGCCAGCAGCGGCGGCCTTCGGAAAACATGAACCTGGGACGCACCTGGCGCTTCAAGGAATCCATGTCTCTGAATATTCGCTTCGAATTGACGAATGTGTTCAACCGGTCGTACTGGGGCAACCCGGCAGCGACGAATGCGAAGGCGCCTCAGAACCGGGCTCCCAGCGGCAACGCGCTTTCGGGCTTCGGTTTCATGAACACGATTACGCCGGGCTTCACCGGCGCGCTGGTGCCGCGCAACGGCACTCTGATCGCGCGGTTCAGCTTCTGAGATCCGACCGGGCGTGCTGGTAGCATCGAGGTAGTGGAAGAGAGCGAGATTTATCCGGCAGTCGGCGAAGACGGATTCGAACGGCTGGTAGCCGCGTTCTATCGCCGTATTCCGCGCGACGAGATTCTTGGTCCGATGTACGCGGAGGATAACGATCTCGCGGGCGCCGAGCAGCGGCTGCGCGATTTTCTGATATTCCGCTTCGGAGGGCCGCAGCGCTATATCGAGCAGCGCGGCCATCCGCGATTGCGCATGCGGCACATCCGGTTTGCGGTCACGCCGGCCGCCCGAGACCGGTGGATGGAATTAATGAACTCCGCGCTCGCCGAAGCGGCGTTTCCCGCCGAAATCGAAGCGCGGCTGCGCGCGTTTTTTGAATCGACCGCCACTTTCTTAATCAACCGGCCGGTCTAGCCTGACAGGCGCGGCCCGTCCGCAGTATACTTGTCGCGTATCGGGAGGGTGTCGTCGACCCATGCGAAACTCATTGGCGCTTTGCGCCGCGATTCTCGCCGTGCTACCGGCTGCCGCCCAGCAGGCCTACAAAGCGCCGCGCCTGGCGGGCACCGATCATCCCGATCTCAACGGTCTGTGGCAGTCGATCACGGAAGCCAATTGGGACATCCAGGCGCACGCGGCGCAACCGGGGCCGCCGCAGTTCGGCGCGCTCTATGCCGAGCCCGCCGGCCCGGGCATAGTGGAAGGCAACGAAATTCCGTATCAGCCCTGGGCCTTGGCCAAGAAGAAGGAGAACTTCGAAAAACGCCTCACGCGGGTCAATACCGACGGGGTCCGGCTCGAACCGCTCGACCCGGAAGCGAAGTGCTACATGCCAGGCGTGCCGCGCGCCAACTACATGCCGTTCCCCTTCCAGATCGTGGAGGGCGACAAGAAAATCATCATGGCCTACGAGTACGCCAGCGCCAGCCGCCTGATTTCGATGGACAAGGCCGAACCGGCGCCCGTCGAAAGCTACATGGGATGGTCGAACGGCCGCTGGGACGGCGACACGTTGGCGGTCGACGTGACCGGCTTCAACGACAAGACGTGGTTCGACCGCGCCGGCAATTTTCATAGCGAAGCGCTGCACGTGGTCGAGCGCTATACGCCGGCGGCGCCGAACCTGATCCAATATGAAGCGCTCATCGAAGATCCCAAGGTATTCACGCGGCCCTGGAAGATGAGCTTTCCCATTTATCGCCGGCTTGATAAGAACGCGCAATTTCTCGAATTCAAATGCGTCCCGTTCTCCGAAGAGCTGGTCTATGGCCACCTGCGGAAGAAGCCTGACAAGTGAGGGAACTCTCATGCTAAAGCGACTCTGGATTTTGACAATTCCGATTCTGGTATCAGCGCCGCTGGCGGCGCAGAAACCGGCGGCTCCCGGCAAACAATGGCGGACGCCGTGGGGCGATCCGGATCTACAGGGCTCCTGGTCAAACGCCACCACCACGCCGCTCGAGCGGCCCGCAAAATACGCCGGCCGCGAGTTCCTCACCAAAGAGGAGATGGCCGCCCAGGACAAACAGACCGCGATCGCCACCGACAAGCGCGATCAGGAGGGCACGCCTCAGGACGTCAACGGCGCCTATAACGGGTTCTGGTGGGAGCGGGGCTGGTCGGACGGCCGCACGTCGCTGATCTACGATCCGCCGGATGGCCGCATCCCGCCGATGACGGCGGAGGGCAAAGCGCGAAAAGCCGAGCAGGATCGCAAGAATCAGAGCAGCGAGGGCGAACTTGGCGCCGGCCCGTATAACGGCCCGGAAGATGTGGAGCTGTACACTCGCTGCATCGTTCGCGCCGCGCTGCCGCGCATTCCCACCGGTTACGACAACAACTACCAGATCGTGCAGAGTCCCAACTCCGTAGCGATCCTGCAAGAGCAGATACACGAGACGCGCGTGATTCCCCTCGACGGCCGCGCGCACGTGAATTCGAGCGTGCGCCAGTGGCTGGGCGATTCGCGAGGCCACTGGGAAGGCAACACACTGGTGGTGGAAACCACGAATTTCAGCGATCAGGCCTCGTTTCAAGGGGCGACTCCAAACATGCGCCTGGTGGAACGCTGGACCCGCGTGGCTGACAATCGCATCGATTATCGGTTCACGGTCGAAGATCCGGCTACCTGGAGCCGTCCCTGGTCCGCCGCAATCGCGTGGACCGCGACCGGCAACCTTTATGAGTACGCCTGCCATGAAGACAACTACGGGCTCTACGGCATTCTCGCCGGCGCCCGCGCGCAGGAGAAGGAGCATCGATGAGCCAATCCGTCGCAACAACACCTGAAACCGCGGGGCGCCGGGTCCCGCAGACGAACCGCGATTCCGACGCCGTCATCGCCTACGGCATCCTGCGGCTGTCATTCGGGGTGAACATCATGCTCCACGGCGTCAGCCGCCTGCTAGCCGGCCAGTCTGGTTTTCTTGCCTACCTGAATCACTATTTCGAGCACACTCCGCTCCTGCCGAAGGCATTCTTGCCCGTATTCGGCACGATCTTGCCTCCCATGGAAGCCGCGGTCGGGTTGCTTCTGCTGCTTGGTCTTTGGACGCGGTTCGCGCTGATCGCCGGCGCTCTTGTGATGACGGTGCTGGTCTTCGGGACGAATCTGGCGCAGGACTGGAACGTGGCCGGTCTGCAACTGATCTATTGCTTTCTCTATTACTACCTGCTGACGCACCGCGAGTGGAATACGCTCTCATTAGACGCGCGGCTCTTTCGAAAATAAGACAACCGGCGGTCTGTTTCCGGCCGCCGGGTTGCCAGTGCGCCGCGAAGATTTTTTAGAGCGCCCGGGCTGCCAACCTGCTGCGAAGCTTCAAGCCCGCGAGCACCGCCAGACCAGGGACGAAGAAGGAGAGAGCAGCCGGCTCAGGGACACCGGCGCCGCCGCCGTTGGGATTGGGAAGAGGTTGGGTGAAGGAATCGAAGAAACGACCGCCAGTCTCACCCCCGCAGGAATTCGAACTGGTGCTCGTGCTGAAGCACAGGTTGTCGAACAAGCCAAACATATCGGGACCGCCCGCGCCCTGTTGCGTCGAGATAATCACGGAAGCAATGTTGTCCGTGGCCGAGGACACTATGAGCGTCTCGTACGGCGAAACTCCCCCGACGGTGTTCGGAAGCGCGCCGCTGTAATAAGTGATGAGCCCGCTTATAAAGTTGCCTTGGTTGTCCAGGGCTTCGATGAACGGCTTGTTTTGCGGAGTGCCGAGGAATTCGAACGGGGCAACCGAGGCGGCATCGATGCTAACGGTCCCTTGCAACG
>DATGII010000268.1:0-4648 GCA_035295805.1 Bryobacteraceae bacterium
TGGACACGGGCTCGCGCTCTGCGCCGCGAAAGCCGGTCGGATTTGCGGCTGAAATATGACGAAATCCCCGACGCCGCCATCCAGGAGCTGAGCCTGTTGCGGTAGCAATACTCCGAAAACATACCGTCCGGTCTGTCGGACTATAATTAAGAAGTTGAGCGCGACTACTGCTTCCTTCCCGCTGACTTCTCGCACGACTGCTGTGCCGTGGTACGTCTGGTGCTCGGTCGCCGCCGTGACCTCCGCCATGATCGGCGTGCATTGGGATATTTCCTGGCACCGCTCGATCGGCCGCGATACGTTCTGGACTCCCGCGCATCTCGCCATCCATCTGTGCGGCGTGCTGGCAGGCCTGGCGTGCGGTTACCTGATTCTTTCCACCACGTTCGACCGCGATTCTCCGCTGCGCGACTCGTCCGTGCGCATTTGGGGATTCCGCGGCCCGTTCGGGGCCTTCATCGCGGCGTGGGGCGGCATCGCGATGCTGACCTCGGCACCGTTCGATAACTGGTGGCACGACGCCTACGGCCTGGACGTGAAAATCCTCAGCCCGCCTCACATGGTGCTGGCGCTAGGGATTGTCGGGGTGGAGGTCGGCGCCCTCATTCTGATTCTCGGGCACATGAACCGGGCTGCCGGCGCGGAGCGCAGCCGCCTGATGGCGCTGTTCCTCTACGCGGGCGGGATGATCCTGGTGGTAGTGATGATCCTGGAGATGGAGCTTACTTCCCGCATGGTCATGCACTGGGCGAATTTTTATCGCGTGGTCGCGACCGGAGCGCCGCTGGTGCTGGCCTGCGTGGCCCGCGCGTCGCGCTACAAGTGGGGGGCGACCGTAGTGGCCGCCGTTTATACCGTTTTCGTGCTGCTGATGAGCTGGATTCTGCCGCTGTTTCCCGCCGAACCCAAGCTGGGCCCGGTATTTTACCCGGTCAAACAGTTCACGCCGCCGGATTTTCCGCTCCTGCTGATCGTCCCCGCGTTCTTTCTCGACCTGTTTTGGCAGCGGAAGTCGAATTGGGCCGCGTGGAAGCAGTCGCTGGTATCGGGAGCCATCTTTCTCCTCACCTTTGCCGCGGTGCAATGGCCGTTTGCTGATTTTCTGATGTCGCCACTGGCGCGCAACTGGTTCTTCGGGACGAAGTACTTCGGCTACAACATCATTCCGACATCGCTATATGCCCGTTACCTGTTCCCGCCTCCCGAGGCCCCCGCGGTCTTCTGGCGCGAGGCCGCGCTGGCCTTTTCCATTGCGACGGTGCTGATCCGGCTGGGGTTCGCCGCCGGTGATCGCATGCGGCGGATCCAGAGATAATATGAAGCTCGTTGCCGCGTGGCTCTGCGCGCTCGGCGCGGTTCCGCTGTTCGCTCACGTAGGCAGCCCCGATGTTTTTTACGAAGGGACGGCCGGGCCCTACCGGCTGATGGTCACCATCCGTCCGCCGCAGGTGATTCCCGGCGTCGCACAGGTCGAGATCCGCAGCGCGTCGCCCGGCGTGCGGCAGGTGCGCATCGTGCCGCTGCCCATGACCGGCCCCGGCGCCAGGTTCGCCCCGATTCCCGACGTGGCGCAGCCTTCGCGCGAAGACCCGCAGTTCTACACCGGCGCGCTCTGGTTGATGACCACGGGCTCGTGGCAGGTTCGTGTCGCGGTGGACGGGACCAACGGCGCGGGCACAATGTCGGTGCCGGTGCCGGCGCTCTCGACGCGCGTGTTGGGCATGCAAACGGCGCTCGTGGGTATCCTGATTGTGCTGGGGCTGGTGCTGATCGTCGGAATTGTGAGCATCATCGGCGCCGGCACCCGCGAAGCGCAATTGGCGCCGGGCAAGGAGCCGGACGTATCAGGCCGTCGGCGCGCGTGGGTCGCCATGGGCGTGACCGCCCTGGTCGTGCTGGCGGCGCTTTGGCTGGGCAACTCGTGGTGGAGCGCCGAAGCCGGAGCATATCAAGGCAAGATCTTCAAGCCGCTGCAGCTGAAAGGAACTGTCGAAGGCGGTAACCGGCTGGTTCTTCGTCTCGACGATCCGGGCTGGCTGAACCGGAAAACCGGCGATCTGCTGCCCGATCATGGCCACCTCATGCATTTGTATGTGATCCGCGCGCCCGAGATGGATTTGGTCTGGCACCTGCATCCGGAACTGACCGGCGATGCGACTTTCACTCAGTCCCTCCCCGACATGCCGGCCGGCCATTATCGTTTTTATGGCGATATTGTTCACGCCAGCGGTCTGCCGGAAACCGCCGTTGCCGAGATGGATTTCCCGGCAATTCAGGGCACGCCGCTGACCGGCGATGATGCGGGCGGCTCAGGTCCTCCCTTAGCGCAAGCAGATTATCGGCGCAATACCGCCGTGCTGCCCGACGGCTATCGCATGGTATGGGAGCACGGCTCGGAGCCATTGCACGCGCGCCGGCCGTATGAACTCCGCTTCCATCTCGAAGATGCCTCCGGCCGCCCGCCGCAGGATATGGAGCTGTACATGGGGATGCAAGGCCACGCCGCCTTCGTCGCCCCGGACGGCAGCGTCTTTGCGCACGTGCATCCGATGGGTTCGGTGCCCATGGCCTCGCTCACGGTTGCCGCCGCCAATTCCAACCCGCACGCCGATCACATGGCCATGGCGATGGCCGGCAATCCGCCGCCGGAGGTTTCGTTCCCCTATGGATTTCCCAAGCCCGGCCCCTATCGTATATTTGTGCAGGTGAAGCGCGGCGGCCGCGTGGAAACCGGAATTTTTGATGCGCGCGTGGAGAACTGATTGATCTCGGTTCGCGAGAAGAGCGTGCTGATTGCCGGCGCGGGACGCGGAATCGGCAAACGCCTGGCGATGGGATTCGCGCAGGCGGGTGCGCGAGTTGGGCTGCTGGCGCGCAGCCAGCCCGAGTTGGACCTGGCCAAGCTCGAAATCGAGCAGGCCGGAGGCAATGCCTTGCGCATCCGCGCCGACGTGCGCGACCTCGAACAGATGTGCGCCGCGGTGGATCGCATACGCGCCGTATTCGGCGGCCTCGATGCGCTGATCGTCGCCGCCGGCGTGCAGGGTCCGATCGGCCCTCTGCTCACCACCAAACCCAAGGCATGGAACGAGACGGTAGAAATCAACCTGATCGGCCCGGCCAATGCCTGCCGCGCTGTGTTGCCCGGCATGATTGAAAAGCGGTCGGGCAAGATCATTCTCATCGCGGGTGGCGGCTCGGCTTACTCGCGGCCGAATTTTACTGCCTACGCCGCCTCCAAGGCCGCCGTAGTGCGGTTTGCCGAGTGCCTCGCCGAAGAAGTCCGCGACGACAACGTTCAGGTCAACTGCATGGCCCCCGGCGCATCCTACACGCATATGACTGATGAAGTCCTGCACGCGGGCGAGGCCAGGGCCGGCCGCCGGGAAGTCGAGGAAGCCGAGCGCGTGCGCATTACCGGCGGCATCGCGCCGGAAAAGCAGACGCAGCTGGCGTTGTTCTTGGTTTCCGAGCACTCCAATCACATCAGCGGCAAGCTCATTCACGTCAATGATGATTGGAAACGCTTCGAATCCCACAACATGAAACCGGAACTGTACACGCTGCGAAGAGTCCAGAAAATCTGAGCGGCGCTCGGCCTCGCCTTCGATCTATGCCTGCTCGGCAATCCGGCCGTCCCGCATATGCAGCGTGCGGTGCCCGTAGGCAGCGGCTTCGGGGTTGTGCGTGATCATCAGAATGGTCTGCCCCAGCCGTTCGTTCAGATCGCGGATAATCCCCAGAACGGTTTTCGAGTTCTCGGTATCGAGATTGCCCGTGGGCTCATCGGCGAGCAGAATCGCGGGATGGTTCACGATCGCGCGCGCAATCGCAACGCGCTGCTGTTCACCTCCGGAAAGCGCGCTCGGCTTGTGATCGAGGCGATCGGCAATCCCCAGCACCTTCAGCAGACTGTCGAATTCAGGATCGGGTTTTTGGCTGTGGCCCGCCAGGTAACGCGCCACCGCGATGTTATCGCGGGCGGTCAGGTTCGGCAGCAGATTGAATTTCTGGAAAACGAAAGCCACGGTCTGTTTGCGGAGCCGCGTGCGCTCGGCCTCGGTCATGTGGGCCAGTTCGCGGTCTCCCACGCGCACGCGGCCGGAAGTCGGCGGAGTCAGGCCGCCGATGATGTGGAACAACGTCGATTTACCCGAACCGGACGGCCCTACGATGGAAAGGAATTCGCCCGGCTGCACGTCCAAATCCACCCCCCGCAGCGCCGGCACCTCCACGTCGCCGACGTGGTAGAGCTTCTGCAGGCCGCGGATCTCGATGATCGGCCGGCCGTTATTCATACGCCAGCGCCTCGATGGGATCGTGGCGTGCGGCGTTCCATCCCGGGTACAGCGCGCCGAAGCCGGCGCCCACCAGCGTGATCGCGCCCGCGATCGGCCACCACGCCGGCACGATCACCATCTGAATCGACGCCGGGACCAGCGTGCGAATCAACCACCAGCTTCCGAAACTCAAGCCAATCCCGATGACGGTGCCGCCCGCTCCCAGCAGTAATCCTTCCGCCAGGATGATCCGGACGATGAACGTGTTGCTGGCGCCGAGCGATTTCAGAATGCCGATTTCACGCGTCCGCTGCAGCACCGCCATGTACATCGACAAACACACCACAAAAAAACCGATCACCACGCCC
>DATGII010000269.1:0-2161 GCA_035295805.1 Bryobacteraceae bacterium
TCAAGCTTCTTCGAGTGTAGCGCAGCGGGCGCGGACGCCACCCGCCGCGGGGCATTTGCCCCGGGCAGGATGCGGTAAAACTTTTTAGCGCAAACGATGAGCGAATTCGGCGCGTTCTTCGCGCAGCCGGACGAGGTCGAGTTCTTCGGCCATGGACAGATCGAGCACCTTCACCCGCTGCCCTTCGCGCAGCTCCTGCAAACGCACCTCGCGGCCGTTGCGGAAGCGGACGGCATCGCGATAGCTGTTCACGGCAGCCGAAATCTGCGTGAATGTCACCTCTTCGACCCCTCCGACTCCGAGCTCTTGCTGGAGCCGGGCTGGAACATCCTGCAACTGGAGACGCGCGCCCGGCGGAATGCACACGGCCGGGACAGGTTCGGTCCGCGGCGGATCAAAAAATTCCGCCACGCGGCGCCAGAACGACTTGCGGCAGATGGGATGCGGTTCGGTTGCTGACCTGAGATCGGCTGGGGAAGCAAGACCGACCGATCCAGTCGGGAAACGGTGCGCCACCAGATCCTCCCCCTCACGAGCGAGCCGGTTGGGAACGGCCATAAGCGAATAATCACACATTGCTGTTTCTCCCCTCCACTTTTGAGTTTCAACCTCGCTGCCGCGAAATGGCAAGATGTGGAACGCCCCCTCGTGCGGACTAACGGGGCGTTCCTTCACATTTCCAAATCTGACGCGAGCAGACAGGCGATGAAGCGGGATGCGTCGGGGTGGGACAGTACTGTTAAGATGTGTCAGTGGAACCCGTGGAGAACGCGCCGGCCGCAGCGGCGCCAGCCGAGGCGCAACTGCACCCGGCCTGGCAGCGCGTTCTGCTCGCCCGTCATCCGAAGCGGCCGCATGCGCTCGACTACATCGAGCGGCTGTTCGCGGATTTTCAGGAGATCCATGGCGACCGTTTCTACGGAGACGATCCCGCGATCGTGGCCGGCCTGGCGCAGTTTGGCGGCAGGCCGGTTGCGGTGGTGGCCGAGCAGAAGGGCCGCGACACCAAGCAGAAGCTGCTGCGGAATTTCGGAATGCCGAAGCCGGAAGGCTACCGCAAGGCCCTGCGCGTGATGCAATTAGCGGCCAAATTCAAACGGCCGGTGATCACATTTCTGGACACGCCGGGGGCTTACCCGGGTATCGACGCCGAGGAGCGCGGGCAGGCCGAAGCCATCGCACGAAATTTGCGGGAAATGTCGCGGCTGCCTGCGCCGATCATTTGTGTTTGCATCGGCGAGGGCGGCAGCGGCGGGGCGCTGGCGCTGGGCGTCGGCAACGTGGTATTGATGCTGCAAAACGCGGTCTATAGCGTGATCTCGCCGGAGAGCTGCGCGGCAATTATCTACCGCGACTCGGGCAAAGCCGAGCAGGCGGCGGCCGCGCTGCGGCTCACGGCCGAAGACCTGATCCATTTCGGGCTGGTGGACGGCAGCGTGCCCGAACCCGGCGGCGGCGCGCATGAAGACCCGGACGCGGCGGCGGAAAATCTGCGCGGTGCGCTCACGCGGCATCTGGAGGAACTCGGCAAGCTCACCGGTGCACAACTGGTCGAGCACCGCTACGCCAAGTTTCGCAAAATGGGAAATTTCTTTGCATGAAGAAAACCGTTTGGCTGGCCATCGCGTTCGGGGTGCTGGTGGTAGGGGCGATCGTGTATTCCACGTTCAACCAGGATCGGGTACGCTACCAGGTTTGTGTCAGCTTCAAAGGCCAGCGCGATTGCCGGACCGCTTCGGCCACCAACCAGCAGGAAGCCGTGCGGACTGCGGTGTCCAATGCCTGTGCGCAATTGGCCTCAGGCGTCACGGAAACGACACAATGCGAGAATACGCAGCCGGATTCGGTCGAGCAACTGCGCTAACATCCGGCGGTTTCGGACGTCTTTGAGGTGAATTCCCGGGCCCAGTCTGCAAGGATCGGCGAATTTTCGCCGGGGTAAACTAGAAATGAACTCCCGGCCGGTCAACGCCGTCTAATACCAATTGAACGCCAACAGGGAGCATTCCTCGTCGTGAAGCCCAAGTGGAGAGTTGTCCTGGTACTCGTGGCGCTGGTGCTGGCAGGCGCCGGCATCTACGCGAGCACCGTTTACAGCCGGCGGGGCGTGGTAACCGTCCAGACCACGCGCGTCGTGCGGCAGGACCTGACCAGTCTGGTA
>DATGII010000270.1:0-8806 GCA_035295805.1 Bryobacteraceae bacterium
AGTGGGTCGCTTACACCTCCAACGACTCCGGCCAGTCCCAGTTGTACGTGCAGGCGTTTCCAGGTGTAGCGGCAGCGCCGAAAGGCCGCTGGCAGATTTCCAATGGCACCGCCTATGAAGTCAGGTGGCGGGGCGATGGCAAGGAACTTTATTACGAGACTCTTGACGGAAAAGTGATGGCAGCGGCTCTGCAAATCGGCCCGCAGGGCGTGCGCCCGGAGACTCCCCGCGAGTTGTTCGCCGCCCCGTTCCGAACCGGCACTCTGAGGGGGTTCGATGTTACGCGCGACGGTCAGCGGTTTCTCATGATCTTACAAGCATCCGCGCAAGACGACCGGCTGACCGTGGTCTCCAACTGGCAGGCCGCGCTGCGCAAGTAAATTACTTCTCGACAAACTGCGGCTGCGGCTTGCCCTCGATCAGGCTTTGGATTGGTGATGGCGGCGGGTCGAGCGCCGCGGCTGCCTTTAGGTATGGGAGCAGGTCGCCGCCCTCCACCGGCAATTCCAGCCTCTTGCCGCGGTGCAGCGCGTAATATTTTCCGCCGTCGATAATCAGCGCGGCCGGCGGGCCGCCATACACTTTCGATAACCCGACATCGATCACGATCACCCGGCCGCCGAAGCGCGGCAGCACCGCCACTTGCGGCGTGTGCCCGATCACGATGTGGCGGACTCCGTAATTGTTCAGTACCTGGTCGACATGAGCGGTGAGCGGCGCCTCCGCCCCTTGCGCCAGCCCGCGAAACCATAGCGGCCCTTCATCGTCAGGCGCCATACCGGCTTGCAATTTGGAGAAATCGTTCAGCTCCGCGCGAATCGTGTCGTTGATTTCCGGAATGGTCTTGCCGGCGTATTTGGGGCCGATGCCGCCATGTAGAAACACCGCGTCGTTGATCTTGAGGATCGCGTTGTGCTGCCGCAGCCATTTTCCATATTTGCCCTGCGGCCCGAAGGCCTGCATGTGCTCCACCCACCCGAGCGGATGTTCGCTGTTGAACTGCTTCCGAAAGGCCTCGGGGTCGGCCGGCGGCGTTTTCTTCTTGCTCAGATCGTCGAGCAGATACTGGACGTAGGCATCGCGCAACGCTTCGGAGTTGCCGTTGGTATACGACGCGTACTCTTCTTTCGACACATACCGCAGGTCCCCGTAAATGTTCATCGCCTCGTGGTTGCCGATCAGCGCATGAACCGCGCCTCCCGCTTTCGGTGCTTGGATCTCGAGTTCCATCAGCAGATCCATCACTTTGCGCGAATCGGGACCCCTGTCGAGGACGTCGCCGGTCTGGACCAGGTGGGTTTTGCCGCCCACCCACTTGTTTTTGCGGTCGATGACCCCGGCAGCCTGAAGGACATCGACAAACTGGTGATAGTCGCCGTGCACATCCCCCACTGCCACCACCCGCTGGACCTTATCGAACGTGTCCTGGGAGTGGGCGGGCAGGGCCGCCACGCAGCCGGCAAACAGGCCTAACAGGAGGGTTTTGCGACGGTTCATCAAGTGCCGCCTCCGGCGGCCGAAGCGACCTATTGTACCCTGTACGCCGGTTTCCGGCGTCCTTGTACTGTGAGGGCCGGCTTGACATTGACTATGGCTCCCGGCAGTATCATGAACAAGGGGGTTCCATGCGAGTCACGCTTGCGATCGTGATGGCGGGCGCAGCGGCGGTGGGCGTATCTTATGCCCAGCAGGTCGTTTCCGCTCATGCCGGCGTCGTCCATTACACCGAAGGAAAAGTGTTGGTCGGCGACCAGGCGGTGCAGCGCAAGTTCGGTGTCTTCCCCGAATTGAAGGAGGGCGAGGAACTCCGTACCGAGACCGACGGCAAAGCCGAAATTCTGCTGACCCCAGGCGCCTTCCTGCGCGTGGCCCCGAACAGTTCGGTCCGGATGTTGTCGCGCGAGCTTTCCGATACCCGTTTCGAAGTGATGAGCGGTTCGGCCATGGTGGAGTGCGACGAACTGGTCAAAGGCAGCGAGCTGACGCTGGTTTATAAAGGCCGCAGCATCCTGTTGCAGAAGAACGGGCTGTACCGGTTGGACACCGATCCGGCCAGGTTCCAGGTGTACGACGGCAAGGCGCTGGTGCGGTCGCAATCCGGCGATATCGAGCTGAAGCGCGGCAGGGAAACCTATTTGGATGGCGTGTTGTCGGCACAGAAATTCGATCCGAAAACCGGCGATGACTTCTACGCCTGGAACGGCACGCGATCGGGCTACATCGCCTCCGCGAACGTGGCAATGGCGCAATCGTATTATTCGAGCGGCACAGCGTGGACACCCAACAGCTGGCTCTGGGATCCCTGGTACGGCGCCTTCACGTTCATTCCGGCGGGCGGCTATTTCTTCAATCCGTTTGGCTGGGGATTCTGGAGCCCGGGTTACGTGGTCTACGCCCCGACACCGGTTTACCGTGGATTCACACCGTCGGTGGGAACGGCCGGTCCGGGCGGCCGGCAAACCGGCGGATTCGCCTCCGGCGCTCCCGCAGCCGGCACGCGGCCCGGCGGGTTTAGCGGCGGCGCGCGCAATGGTGGATTTGCGGGCCCGGCTTCCAGCGGCTTCGGCGGCGCAGCAGCGCGCGGCGGATTCGGTGCTGCTTCCACTGGCGGCGGATTCGGCGGGGCGGGCGGCGGCGGATTCGGCGGCGGTCACGCGGGCGGCGGCGCTGCCGGCGGCGGACGCGGACGGTAACTCTCACCCACCGGGTCACCTGATTATTCTCGGACCGACATCGTTGCCCGGGTACAACTCTGTACCTGTCAGGGAGCAGTTCACTCCCTTCTACAGTTATTTACAAATTTACCGATAAACCTTTACGGAGATGCCGATAAAGGTTACAGGGCCGGAATGAACCAATGTCGTGCCGGCGCATCTAAAGGAGTAGAGGAAGGGAGGTCCAGGATGGGTCGCCTTCGAACGCTGTTAGAGCCGCTCAAGATGGGCACTGAAGCCGAGACATTGCGAGCTAACTTGAACAAGCGGATTATTGGTCAGGATGACGCGGTTCGTCAGATTGTGGATGTGTATCAGACTTATCTGGCGGGGATGGCTAGTGCGGGACGTCCGATTGGTTCCTTCCTTTTCTTAGGTCCGACGGGCTCGGGAAAAACGCGAACGGTCGAAGCACTGGCCGAAAGCCTGGTGGGAGACGCGCGCGCGGTCATCAAGATTGACTGCGCCGAATTCCAGCACAGCCACGAGATCGCCAAGTTAATCGGCTCGCCGCCGGGATATCTGGGACACCGCGAAACTCATCCCCTGCTCAGCCAGGAGACGCTCAATCAATTTCATACCGAAAAAGTGAAGCTGAGTTTCGTGCTTTTCGACGAAATTGAAAAGGCCAGCGACGCGCTGTGGAACCTGCTGTTGGGCGTCTTGGATAAGGCGATTCTCACGCTGGGTGACAACCGCCGGGTGGATTTCTCGCGAGCGCTGATTTTCATGACCAGCAATCTGGGAGCGTCGGAGATGAATTCGCTGATTCGGCCGAGCCTGGGGTTTGCGGCGGGGGAAGCCGAAAAAGCCGCGGCCGAGGCGCTCGAGGGCAACCCCAACCCGAAAATCTCGCGCGCGGGCAAGGAAGCCGCGCGCAAGCGTTTCTCGCCCGAATTCATGAATCGCATCGACAAGACCGTGGTATTCAATCCGCTCGGAGATGCGCAACTGCGCCAGATCCTCGCATTGGAGCTGCAGGCTGTGGAAGAGCGGGTTTGCCGTGCGACCGGCGCTGCATCAATGGCCCTGCACGTCGACGCGGCCGCCCAGGATTTCCTGCTCCGCGAAGGCACGGATCTGCGCTACGGCGCGCGTCATTTGAAGCGCGCGGTCGAGCGGTTGCTGGTCCAGCCCACCTCCAACCTGCTGGCGACGGCGCAACTGGGGGCCGGTGATACCCTGCTGGTCGAGTTCGATGCGGAACTGGGCGGGCTCACTTTCAGCAAGGAATCCCGGGAAGTAGTACCGCGGCGCCAGAGCAACTCGGGAAAGTCGGCTGCGGCTTAGGCCAATCAGAGGTATACTGCGCTTGAGATGGACGATACGGCGCAAATAGAGCTGCCTGCCCTATTCCGGCCGCACCCTAATCTGAGCGACGAGATCAACACGAATGTGATCCGTTCGGAGATCGAAGGGGGGATTCACCTGCGGGACCTCGCTCCCGGCGCAGTCCTGGAAGTCCAGACCTGCCAGCGCCGGTACACGATTGTGAACCAGGGCGATGGCGACGCGCTGATCTCGGGCCATCCCGAGTATTGCCCCACGCCGGTCCTGGTGAAAATTCACGGCTCCACGTGGGGCGGCTCCATGCTGAAAGAGCAGTTTATCGGGCGCGGCATGCACCTGGAATTTCGGCATCCCCAGTATCTGCCGATCACCACTTCCCGCATTCTCGAAGTGCGTGAGCGGCCGGCCTACTCGTAACGCAAGGCCTCGGTCGGGCTGAGATGCGCGGCCCGATTGGCCGGAAGCATTCCGAAAACCAGACCCACCAGGCAGGACACGCCGAAAGCGACCAGAATCGCCACCGGGGAGATGGGGATTCTTACATCTGCAAAGAGCTGGATGGCGATCGGAATGGCGACCCCGACCAAAATGCCGATCGTGCCGCCGACCAGGCTCACGATAACCGCTTCCGTCAGGAACTGAACCAGGATTTCACGGGGCGCCGCGCCGACCGCCAGCCGCACTCCGATCTCGCGCGTGCGTTCGGTCACCGTCACCAGCATAATATTCATGATCCCGATGCCGGAAATGACGAGCGTGATGGCGGAGACCAGGAACAGCACAGCCGAAAGAATCAGGGAGATGTTCCTGACGGCGTTCAAAATGGCCGTCAGGGTGTCGACGTGATAGCTGGCGCCCGGACGATGGCGCGATTCCAGAATTTGCCGCACACGGTTCGCCACCTGTTCGACCGTTTGCGCCGAACGGGCCTGCACGTAGAGCGGATCGATCCGTTCCACGGCCGTGAAATACTTGAGCACCGGGATCGGGATGAGAATCGTCTCACTCTCGACTTCGGACTGGCCGAACGTTTCCACCTTCTCGTGAAAGGTGCCGATGATGGTGAACTGCAGGCCGAAGAGCTTGATAATCTGGTGCAGCGCGGCATTCCGGCTGCCGTACAGCCGGTCGGCGAGTTTGTCGGTGAGCAGCGCCACGCGGGAGCGCAGCGTTACATCGCTGGAATCCAGAAAGCGGCCGGCGCTGCAGACAATGTTGCGGACCGCCTGGTAATCCTGATCGGTCCCGATGACCTTGACATCGCGCTCCTTGCCGTTGATGAGCATGTGGTCGAAGTTGGTCATGATACCGGTGGCGGCGACGATATCGGGCGCGAGTTCCCGCCGGATCACGTCGATGTCGGCGAGCTTGACGTAATCGGCATTGGAAACGGCTTCCGACGGGCCCGACGACGAGTAGTAGGCGAAGATGATGTTGGAGCCCACGCCCTCCACCTGCTCCAGGATGTAATCGCGGCTGGTCAGCGAAATGGTGACGACCAGGATGACGGAGGCGGTGCCGATAACCATCCCCAAGCCCGTGAGGAGCGAACGAACGGGGTTGGCGCGGAGCGCCTGCAGGCTGAATTGAAACGCTTCGCCGAGGAACATGCCGCGGCTTCAGCCGCCCTCGATCTGGCGGAGCAGTTTGCGTGCATCCGCCTTTGGCGGGTCTTCCGGGCTGATGGTCGATTTCAAATAACGTTGGAGGAGATCCTTGGCGACCTCCAGATTGCGGTGTGAGTGGACGTAGGTTTCGGCCCTCACATATAGCAGTTTCACGTTATTGGGGGCGATCTGTTCGGCGCGCGCGAAGGTCTGCTCGGCTTCCTGGTAGCGGCCCTGCTTAGAGAGGAAACGGGCCAGATCGGTGAGCCGGCCGACCTGCTGGGGCGCCAATTCGAGCGCGCGTCTTAACTGCTCCTCGGCGCTGCCGTATTCTTTGCGCTTTTCATCGAGCGTGGATTGCGCCCAGTGGCCTTCGGAGGGGTCGACTTGCGAGATGCGGGCGATCGTATTCTTGGCCTTATCCAGGCCGCCACCCATGAAGCCGGGAGCCTCCATCTGGTATTCGAGCAGATCGTTGAGGGCCTCGATGTTTTTGGGATTCAGTTGCGCGGCCCGTTCAAAATATTGGCGCGCCTTGGAGGCGTGGCCCAAGGCGGAAAGGGGGTTGGAGGTTTCCGCTCGGCGGCCGTAGGCTCGGCCCAGCCAAAGAACATAGTCGGAGTTATTGGGTTCGGCGGCGACTGCCTTCTCCAGTGCGTCGGTTGCCTTTTTAAACTCGCCGCTCATGAGGTAATCGCGGCCCATTAAGGCATAAACCGCGGCGTCCTTCGGTTGGATGGCCTGAAGGATTTTGAGGGAGTCGGTATACTCAGTAATCTCATAGAGTTGCTTCGCCCGCTCGAATTCGGAGCCGGCCGCGAAGATGCTCCAGGCCGCAGCCAACGAAACAGTAAGAATCCTCACCCAACCACCAGTCCCAAATCCTGTCTGAATTATCTCATGTAAATAGATGAAATTGAAACCGTTCTGGTTTCGCCAAGGCGGGAAAACCGGCCTTAAAAGCTCTGTCGCCCCGGCTAACCGGGCAGAGGCTCGGTACTATTACGTTACATTCGAAATTGGCTCGCGGGCGTTGACTGCTTCGCAGTATACTCGGCCTATCCCAGGGGCAAACGGAGGAGGTGAAATGTCTCCCATTCAGGTTCTCACACCGGTTATCGACACCCGCTCGCACGAACGCATCGGGATTTTTCCCGGCCCTGCGTCGCGCGCCGAGGCGCGAGAAAGGCGCCAACAACAACGCTTTCCGATCCGGGCGCAAGCGCAGTACCTGTTGGATGGAGATCGGGGCTCCGCCACGACCGTGAATATCAGTAGCGGAGGGGTCTGCCTCAAAACGGCCGACGCACTTCCGGTGGGCCGGCGAATCCAGCTCTGGATCGATTGGCCCGCGCTGCTCGATCAGCGCTGTCCCTTGCGGCTCGTCATCGTGGGAGATGTTCTGCGGAGCGACCGGGGCGAAACGGTCGTGGTGATCAAGCGCTACGGCTTTCACCTCCGTCCCAAGAGTGAGCCGCCGTTTGCGGCGTAACGCCGCGCCGCCCTGCTTTACGTGAAGCCCTCTTCGTTCCGGAGTTCAAGGGAAAGTTTGACTCCGGCCCCAGAGTATGTAATTATTCGTTGTAATGAATAAAAATTCAGAGGGAGTGCGATGGGCCGGGGCGTTGTGCGGGACCGCATTCTAAAGTTCAGCGGGTCGGACCTGCTGCGCGATCTGGATCTGACCGACGACGAGCTGAAACACCTGCTGGAGCTGGCGGCGGAGGTGAAGCGCCGGCCCGACGAGTATGCGCAGGCGCTGGCCGGCAAAGGCATTGCGCTGTTATTTGAGAAGCCGTCGCTGCGCACGCGGCTCACGTTTGAGCTGGCGATCCGGGGGTTGGGCGGGAACTCGGTGTTTTGCGACGGGCCGGTTGGCGGGCGGGAGCCGCTGAAGGATGTCGCGCGGAACCTGGACCGGTGGGTCAACGGAATTGTAGCGCGCGTGTTCGCGCAGGAGACGATCGAAGAACTGGCGCAGTGGGCTTCGGTGCCGGTGATCAACGCACTCAGCGACCTGTATCATCCCTGCCAGGCGCTGGCGGACGTGCAGACGATTAGCGAGCGTTTCGGGAATCTGAAGGGCTTGAAGCTGGTGTTCCTAGGCGACGGCAACAACGTGGCGCAATCGCTGATGATTACGGCGGTGCGGCTGGGGATGGACTTTGCCCTGGGTTGCCCGGAAGGATATTTGCCGAATCCGGAGACGGTGGCCGAGGCCGAAGGGTTGGCGGCGGTTTCCGGAGCCAGGCTGATGATTACTCACGACGTTCATGCGGCGCTGCAGGGGGCGCACGCGGTTTATACGGACGTGTGGACCAGCATGGGGCAGGAGCGGGAAGCGGCGAAGCGGAAAAGAGCATTCCGGGAATATCAGGTAGGAGACGAATTGATGGCTTTGGCGCGGCCGGAGGCCGTGTTTATGCATTGTCTGCCGGCGCGGCGCGGCGAGGAAGTGACGGATGCCGTGATGGAGAGCGGCCGCAGCGTAGTGTTCGACCAGGCGGAGAACCGCCTGCACGCGCAGAAGGCGCTGCTGCTCATGATGCTAGGGTAGTAAGACCGGGCAGGTTCTGGACCGGATAAACTCCGACCGGCCCCACGAATTTATGAATAAACCGAAGAAAGTGGCGCTCGCCTACTCGGGCGGGCTGGATACCTCTGTCATCATACCGTGGCTGAAAGAGAATTACGGCTGCGAGGTGGTCGCGGTGTGCGGCGACATCGGACAGGGCGGAGACGAATTGAACGGCCTCGAAGAGAAGGCGCGGAGGACGGGCGCATCGGAAGTTTATATCGAGGACATGCGCGAGGAGTTCGTCAGCCAGTACTTATGGAAGATGGTGCGTTCGGGCGGCGTGTACGAGCACAAGTACCTGCTGGGAACGTCGATCGCGCGGCCGCTGCTGGCGAAGAAGCAGGCCGAAGTCGCGCTGAAAACGGGGTGCGACGGGCTGGCGCATGGCTGCACGGGGAAGGGCAATGACCAGGTGCGCTTCGAACTGACGTACAAAGCGATCGCGCCGCATCTACCGGTGATTGCGCCGTGGCGGGAATGGAAAATCGTCAGCCGCGAAGATGCGATCGAATATGCGCGGCAGCACAAGATACCGATTTCGCAATCGACGACGAAGATCTATTCGCGCGACCGCAACATCTGGCATATCTCACACGAAGGCGGGGCGCTGGAAGATC
>DATGII010000271.1:0-2012 GCA_035295805.1 Bryobacteraceae bacterium
ACCTGACGACGCCCTCGGACTATACGCTGGGCCTCTCCGGGCTCGACGCCTATTTTCAGGGCGGGCCGATCACCATCAGCGGCGGCCTGGAGGAGAGCCCCGGCGCTGTCTACAACGGAGAACTGCTGCTGAAAGCGTCGAGCTTTACTCTCTCGGCGATCGGCTCCTACACCGAAGTGAGCGGGCATCCCTCGCTCTACGCCTTCCTGGCGCTGGACGATCCGCTCGGCGGGCCGCCGGCCTTTTTCGTCCTGGGCATCGCGGCGGGCTTCGGCTACAACCGGGATCTGACGACGCCCCCCCTGGATTCGCTCCCGACCTTCCCACTGATCGCCGCACTCTCGGATCCCTCTGTCTTCGCCAACGATCCGGCGCAGCAGATGGAGCCGTATGTCCAGCCGGTGATCGGATCGGACTGGCTCGCCGCCGGAGTCCGGTTCCGATCGTTCGAGCTGATCGATTCGACCGTGCTGCTGGTCGTCGACTTCGGCGCGACCTTCGAGATCGCGCTGCTCGGAACCTCCACCATCCAGTTGCCCCCGGCGAATGCGCCCGACGCTACCCCTTTCCCGCTGGCGCTGGCCGAGATGGCGCTGGAAATCCTCTTCATTCCATCCGACGGCACGCTGCAGGCGATGGCGACTCTGACGCCTAACTCGTTCGTGCTGGATCCGGCCTGTCGCCTGACCGGCGGCTTCGCCTTCTACCTCTGGTTCGGCCCCAGCCCGTACGCCGGAGATTTCGTGCTGACGCTCGGGGGCTACAATCCGGCCTATCAGCCCCAGCCCTACTACCCGCAGGTGGCGCGCCTGGGATTCAACTGGCCCGACGATCCGATTACGATCTCCGGAGGCTGTTACTTCGCGCTCACGCCTTCCGCCGTCATGGCGGGCGGCGCGCTCAATGCGGTCTACCAGTCCGGGGATCTGAAGGCCTGGTTCAATGCCTATGCGGATTTCCTGCTGGAGTGGCGGCCGTTCCACTACGACATCAGCCTGGGCATCAGCATCGGCGCCTCCTACACCCTGCATGTGATCGTCACCACGACCTTCACGCTGGAGCTGAGCGTATCGCTGCATCTCTGGGGGCCGCCGTTCGCCGGCACGGCGACCATTCACTGGTGGGTGATCTCCTTTACGGTCGATTTCGGCAACGGCGGCTCGCCCCAGACGAGCACACAGATCCAGTGGTCCGAATTCAGCCAGACCATGCTGCCGCAGCCGCAATCGAACGGCGCGAGCGCCTCCGCCGGTCTGGTGGGGACGACGACGCAGACCCAGCCGATCAGCCAGGTCCGGGTTCAAAGCGGGCTGATCCAGTTGAATGCGGACAACTCCTGGACGGTAAACGCCTTTACCTTTGCATTCACCACCGAAACGGCGATTCCGGCGGATACCCTGACGCTCGGGGTGAGCAAGGGCTCGCCTTACCAGCCGATCAACATTCCTCCAGCCCAGAACGATCCGCCGTTCGCTACCGTCGGCATCCGACCGATGGGCGTGCGGCAGACCGCCTCGACACACACCGTGCTGGTGCAGATGCAGAACGAGCAGGGCGTCTATGAGGACTACAATCCGGCGGCCTGGATCGCCGCCCCCGTCACCAACGGCCTGCCGCAGGCGGTGTGGAGCACCCAACCGGCCCCGGTGGATCAGAACGGCAACCCGGTCGTTCCGTCCGGCACAGAGGTCGTGGCCGGCATGGCGGTCGGCACGCAGATCGCCCCGGCGCCCCACGCGGTCACCGGGGTCATTACGCTGGCCGCCAACGGCTTCAACCCGGAAGGGGCCACTCCGGTTCCTCTGCCGCTGAATCCGAATGCGGCCCCGGTGATTATCCCGAGTCCGCCGCTGAACCCGGCGACCGCGTTCACGCAGATCGAGGAGACGGTGATGGCGGCAAGCGTGGTCACCTATCGGAATGACATCCTGCAGGCGCTGGTCGACCGGAGCATCCCGGTCCGTACGCAGGTCAGTCTGGCGGTGATGGCGGCCAAAGCGCCGGACATCTTC